>BNTO01000074.1 GCA_025996655.1 Alphaproteobacteria bacterium | reverse complement strand
TTTTCGCGTAATGTTCCAATACCCTCTTTCTAAAATCTGTACTGTAAGCCAAATTAAAACCGTTAACAAAAATCACTAATAGGGTTTACATTTTTTTTGCAAATTTTTCAAGCCGCTTAGCTATATAATCGGGCCGTCTGGGTGGCAAAACATGCAATGAAATCCCCAATTCCTGACATGTTTTCGCAAACTCTTTCATGAATTCGGATCCTTCCTCGACTTAAATCGACTTGATCTTGAAGGGCGCCTGGGCTATGAATTCTTGCAAAAGTTGGCAAACCTTTTGAAGGCGGAACAAGTTCCTTTTCCAGAGCTTTCATAATCTTCTTTCGTTGGAAGTATGTCGCTCTTGAAATGACGCCCAATTCTTGGCGCAGTTCCTGACCCGTATTATCTGCTCGACATTTTTCGTACACTTTGATGCTGGAATCATATAGGGTTCGGATCTTCAAAACATTCTTATGTTCTTGCGTAAAAATAAAATCTATAAGCTACTATCTCAAAAAGCTTTCGTTTTTAGGGAATCCTACTGTTCTTGGAAAAAAAGATTATCTTCATAAAGCCTCCTTGAGTTTACGTTTTTAAAGAACCCTCTGGGGTTTTAATGATTTTGTTGAGGTCGTTGCCTGTTGGGAGGGAGGTAACCTTGGAAAAAACTTGCACGAATCTTGGAATTCCAAGTTTTCTACAAAGTTACCCACAACCGCAGGTTGCCGGTTGACGAATCGTTTAAAACCTTGGGGCAGGCTTACATCATTCTAAACTTAGACAGCGGAAGCGCTTAGGGTCTACACACAGATACCACTAAACGCCGACAAAGATCACCCAACGCTAAACTGCCCTGAATCCAGCATTTTTTGAACCGTTAGAAATTGTTTAGTCTTTTGAATAACAGGTTGGCCCTCAGGTTTATCCTTAATTTCAACATCAAACTCCCAATCCTCATCCTCTGAGAAAGGAACGCCCAACAAAGGCGCAATGCGCGCAATGGCCTTGCCGCCATAGGGCGCGACGTTCCAGCCGGCGGAAGCAAACCCAAACGTATCCTTTGTTGGCTTGGGTTCATCGAGCATGAAACAAAAAATATACCGCGGCGCAGAGGCCGGGAACCCGCCCACAAAAATGGTGCGCCGAGACGTCTTATCGTAGCCTTTCTTCTTGTTTTTGTTGGCCGTTCCCGTTTTACCAAAGATCTGATACCCCTTCACATTCGCCCTTTTCGCTGTCCCTTTGCAAATAACTTTGCGCATCAACGTGCGCACTTTTTGAGACGTTTGCTGCGAAAGGATTTTGCGGCCCGTGGGTTCTTTTCCGCACAGCAAAGTGGGGTTGACGAGAACGCCCCCATTCACAATCCCGCCCACCGTACAGAGCAGGCGCAAAGGGCTGATCGCAACGCCATAGCCATAGGTTGCTGACACAGACGTCGTTTCCGTCCAACGCGCGGGAACGATCGGCAATCCCATTTCGGAGATTTCCAGCTTGACAGGCTCAAAAATACCAAAATCGTTGAAAAATTTCTTTTGCACAACGGCGCCACCAAATTGTTGCGAAATCTTAACCGACGCAATGTTGGACGAAAAAATAAAGGCCTCTTCTAAAGTCAAAATATGTTGTTTGACGCAAAAATCCGTTACGGTGAACTTTCCAATTTTAATGGGGGCGCGCGCGTCAAAAATGCTGTTAAGGCTGACTCTTCCGGATTCTAGTGCAATGGCGGTGTTTAAAATTTTGAAAACCGACCCCATTTCGTAAACGCCCAAAGTGTTGCGATTAAATAAATCGTCAGGTGTAGCGTTGTGCGCGTAGTTTAAATCAACACTGGGGAGGGATTCCATCCCGATGATTTCCCCCGTATGAATATCCATAATGATGGCATTGGCTCCAATGGCATGGAACTCTTGCATAGCTGCGTCTAATGTTTCTCGCAGGATATGTTGGACTTTTATGTCTATGGAAAGTTTGAGGGGTTTTGTCGCGCTGAAAAGGTGCGTATCAAAAGCGTTTTCAATCCCTGTCAGGCCCGCGCCATCAGGATCGCAAAAACCAATCACATGGCTGGCTAAAGGACCGAAGGGATAAACTCTTTTATAATCTTTTTTGAAATAAACGCCCGGAAGGCCTAGCCTTTGCACAGCTTCTTGCTTTTTGGGCGTAATGTGGCGCGCCAGCCAAATAAAACTTTTTCCTGACAAAACTTTGCGGCGGAGCTCGCTTTCTGGGATTTTTTTGAAAACTGTTCCTAAAAGGCGAACAGTCTCTTTGACGTTTTGGACGTCTCTTGTATCGATATAAACGGAAGCGGTTACAAGATGCGTGGCCAAAACGTTGCCGTTGCGGTCGAGGATATCCGCGCGCGGGATGCCGCCATCCGTCATGGGGCTTTGAAGGGTAGGAGACAACGTGTGGCGGACAACCATCAAATCCACCAGCCGCACGCACACAAAGAAAAAGCAACAAAAAAAGGAAAAGGACAGGAATAAGAGGCGACTAAAAAGGGACGAAGACAAAGACGGGTGCGCCCCCCCGCGCCTAAAGCCTAAGTTCTGCTGCATTTTCAAAAAAGATTTTTTGAAAAGAATTTTCGTCACAGGCGCTCACTTTTCACTGGAAGACACAAAATTGGGGTGGCGTCCTGATTTTTTCAAAACGTCTTCCAATTCTTTGCGATCATATTCGCCAAGGCCGCTGTTTTGAAAGGCATCAAACGGAAGGATTTGCTCGCCGCGAATAGGCTTCAGGTGGGGCAAATATTTTTTGGCCAATTCTCGAAGGCGCGTGGGCTCGTTCAAGAAAGTCCACTCAGCATTAAGGACATGGATTTCTTCACTTTTGTTTAAAATGGCGTGGCGAAGGGCTTTGTGCGTTGTTTCTAAATCCGCAACCGTGTATTTGATGCGAAAAAGAAGCACGCCAAGAAGGGCGAAAAAGAACATCAGAAGAGTGGTCGAGAAACGTAAGGTCATGAATCTTTCCTTAGGGATTGAGGCCTTGGAGATTGAGGGGCCCGACTTTTTTGAGGATTTTTTTCGGAGCCTTTTTCTAAGACGACGGCACGGAGTCGAGCGGAGCGACTGCGCGGATTGTCTTGAATTTCTTGAAGCGAAGGCGTCCTAACCTTGGCGTTTTTTTTATAAACCTGAAAGGACCCGTCAAGAAGAGCCTGCGCTTCCATCGTTCTTGTCCAATTTTTCACAATCCGATCCTCCAAGGCATGAAAAGCCACCGTGACTACGGTTATTTTGTCTAAGATGGGGGGCTGCTGTTCCAAAAAAAGTTCCCCGATCCCCATAAGCGCTTGCTCAATCTCCCTCAGTTCGTTATTGACAAAAATCCGTAACGCTTGAAACGTTTTGGTTGCAGGGTCCAAAGGCCCCGACTTTGGAACGATAGACCGAACAACCTGCGCCAATTCCAGTGTCGTTCGCAAGGGATTTTTGGTTCTTTCTTTCACGATAGCATGGCTTATTTTTTCCGAGAACCGCTCTTCGCCGTACGTTTGGATGATTTTTTTAAGGTCTTCCTGCAAAAAAGTATTGACAACATCAAAAGCTGATATTCCTTCTTGGCTCATCCTCATATCAAGAGGCCCGTCTTTTTGAAACGAAAAGCCGCGTTCGGCCGTTTCAAGCTGGAAAAACGACGTACCAAAGTCAAAGACAATGCCTTGAAAAGCAACATCTTTTAAAAGAAATTTTATTCTCCCAAAGGAAGAAAGCAAAAAGCGAAAGCGGGACCCGTAGCGTTCAAAGACGTTGTTCGCTCTTGGCAGGGTTTCTTTATCGCGGTCGATAGCCAAAACGAAACAGTTACAAGCGTCCAGAAGGGCCTGCGTGTACCCCCCGCCGCCAAAAGTGGCGTCCACAAAGGTCTCGAGGTCCTTAGGTTCTAGCGCAGCCAGAACTTCTTGAAGAAGAACGGGCGTGTGCGTTCCTTCGGTGCTTTGCCCTTCAAAAAACGCAGCACGCCGCTTAGAGGCCCTTGTTTTTTTTGTTGCCCTTCCTTGCAATTTATTTAAGTTTTTAAACAAATACGTTCACTGGTACCATGCAAAGGAGGAAAAGGCAAGAGATTTGTTGCGCTGTCCTCCTAACAAGAAGAAAGGGCACCGCGCGCAGGCGAGGCCCTTTCTGTCTTGTTACCAGTCTTCGTCTTCTTCGTCGTCTTCATCAAAACTGCGTCCTTTCCCCGTGACTGAGTTGCGCCTTTCGTTCAGGACGGCCATTAATTGTGCAGCCATTTTGTTTTGTGGTACAACCGTCTCTTTTTTGTCTACCTTTTCTACCTTTTTGAGTCTTCTTTGGTCAAATGCTTGTATCCCGTCCAAAAGATCATTCCCTCCGCGGGCCTTTTGTCTCGGTGCTTGCGGTGTCACTGGTCGAAGTCCAGGGTGCCTCTCTGTCCTACCTGTCAGAAAGTTCTGTCCACCACCAGGCGCTCCTTGGGCGTGTGTCCCGCCAAATCTAAGCGGCTGAAGCTTGTTTCCATCTCCACTCAATGGAGGAGGCGGAGGAATGTTCCCTTTTGGCCCTGTTGAAACCTCTCATCCCACATCGAAAGAGATCAACTTTGGCTTCAAGCTTTTGGTAGAATGAGATTCGTTTGGCAAAAAAAATCAAAAAAATGTTTATCAACCAACTCATCCGTCCCGACCATCGTTATCGGAAATTCATGGAAATCCTTGATTTCCAAGAGATTACTGAAATTTTGAAACCTTTGATCTCAGACAATCCCTGCCAAGGGTTTGGCCTTCTTCGCCTTTTCAAAGCTTTGTTTCTGCAAGTCTTAGGACCTAAGGGACAGAGAGCTTGAAGTTTTTCTTGAAGAAAATAATGCAGGGAAATGGTTTTGCGGATTCAATTGGGGTGAAAAAACGCCTGATTATTCCTTGTTTTCCAAAATTCGCAAAAAAATTGGGACGAAACGTTGTGCCGACATCTTCCATCAACGCAGAGATCCGCTCCAAGCCAAAGGGTTTAGGAACGAAATCCTGACGTTTACTGATGCCACGCCTCTTATTGCCAAGGCTCAGATTGGGGAGGAACGCGCCAAAGCCTTGAAAAAGAAAGAAAAGACCCTCAACAACACGAACATCAACAAAGTTGCTAAAGACAAAGACGTTCGCATCGGCGCTCAAAGTAAGCATAAATTTTGGAGGGGATACAAAAAGCACGTGAGCGTAGACATGCGGTCCGGGCTCATTAACAAGGTCGCTGTCACAAAGGCGAACAAAACGGATGCTGATGGGATGAAATTTTGAGAGTTTTAACTAAAAGATAGATGTAACAACCTCTGTTAAAAATTTCCACCCTTCGTATTCCGCAATACCGCCCCCAAGCTTCATGGTGACATGAACCCTTTCTTCTGTTTTGCTTACGATCTTCG
>BNTO01000073.1 GCA_025996655.1 Alphaproteobacteria bacterium | reverse complement strand
ATAACTTGGGGAAAAGATTGAAGGCGATAAAAGGGTTTAGGCCCGTAGAATTTGTTGCTAAAAAGAGGGGGAAAGAGTCGACGGAGTTTGCTCAAGAATTATACAACAAGAATTTGGGACTAGACAGGTAGGGATACAATTAGAATAAAGTTCTGCGTTTTGGCGAGCATATTTTTGGGGAAAAATTCCAAAAAGCTCGCGTTCCTCAGTGTACAGGGTACCAACTAAGCGAATAACTGTCTCTAACTTTTAGTTGATAACAGGAACAATGAACCGTCCGGATAAATCAAAACTTCTCGACAGTTCTCGGTGATATTATCCACAAAGGACTGGTATGTAGACCAAAAATCGGCTACAGAATCCCTATCCGCGCTGCGTCCCGTTTGTCCAGATCCGTTTTTTAAATTCAGGTACCCGCCGTTCCTTCTCACCGCGATTCCCGCTCTTTCGGCCGTGTCGTCTTTCCGTTTTTCGTATTCGTCCTTGAAGAATTTTTTGCCTCCCGCCTTCAACGCGGCGGCAGTAACATTTTTGTTAGCGCAATAGGGTTCGACTAAAACCTCTTCAATGGAGGGTGTCGCAAACGGCGGCAATGGTAAACCCAGTAGTGCGTGTACGAATTCACCTTTTTTTATGCCAGCCTTTTCCTCCAGGTGTTTCTGGATTCTATCAAACGCCCCAGACAAGAACGGTTCCAAATTTTTCTGTCCCGTGCCCGAACTAGATAAATCGTACAGCAGCTCCCAATAATTTCCTTTGAAAAGCATTGCAAAAAGGCCCGTTGCAACATCACCGTAAACTTAAAGCGCTTTCCCGCCTGTTGTCCCTTCTCTGCTACTTGATGACCAAGCATTAGACAAAAGGGCAAGGCCCAAGGGAAGACAATAAACATATTTTTTCATAAACATAACAAAACTCCTTTAAAAAACAACAACGCCAAAATGGTGCAAACCAAACGATCTAACGTTTATCAGCAAAGAAAGATCTTTGCAAGCTTTTGGTTCGCCCATCTTTTTTCCTAGCACGACCAAGGAAGCTAGTATTCCTTGAAGAAACAAAATTATAAACTTTTCAAAATGAGTTTTTTAAAGATATAAACTTTTCAAAATTTGTGGACAAAAAACGCTACGTCATGTGGCCGCGAGAAAAGGAAATCCGTTGAATTTTCCTCAAGCTTTTTCTACTGTAAAGATGAAATTCGAAATTTTTCGCTTTTTATGCCCATCCTAAAAACGCTACAAGAAAAAGTCCGTCGCCTTATTCAAGATTTCTTTTTGGAGAACCGCGAGGATGCGGAGGGCTCAGCGCCTTCCCTCGCGGAGCTCGATCTTTCTAAAGTCCAAGTCGATATTGCACGCGAGGCGGCCCATGGCGATGTGACGACAAACGCCGCGCTTCTTTTCGCCAAAAACTTTCGTTGCTCCCCCCCCTCTTTGGCGAAAAGACTAGTTGCTGTTATAGGCACGTGGCCCGAAATCGCGCAGGTTGACGTGGCCAGGGCGGGTTTTATTAATATGACCCTCAAACCGCACTTCTGGCTGAATGAGCTCCAAAATATTGTCGCTTTAGGGGAAAATTATGCGAAAAGCTCGCCCAACGGCCAAAAAATAAACATCGAATTTGTTTCCGCTAACCCTACGGGCCCCATGCATACGGGCCACGTTCGCAACGCCATTTTTGGGGACGCCCTGGCGGCGTTGTTTGAAAAGGTGGGGTATAGCGTCTATAGGGAATATTACATTAATGATTCCGGCAATCAGGTCGAGTGTTTGGCGCGGTCGGTTTATTTGCGCTACAAAGAAGCCCTAGGCCACACGCTGCCGCCGGGCGCCTTCCAGGGGGATATTTATCCGGGAGACTATTTGATCCCCGTCGGAGAGGCTCTCGTCCAAAAAGACGGCGAGCGCTGGCTTCAGGCCCCCGAAAGCGCATGGCTTCCTTATTTTAAAGAGTTTTCGGTTCAGGCCATGATGGACCTCATTCGGCACGATCTTGCCGAACTAGGCGTTGTGATGGATTGTTATTCGTCCGAAAAGGCGCAGATCGAAAAAGGAAAGCTTGCCGAAGCGCTGGCTATCCTTGAAAAAAATGGGGACATCTACACCGGCGTTTTAACGCCCCCGAAAGGGAAAGCGATTGATGATTGGGAGGCACGGCCGCAAACGCTTTTCCGTGCCACAAAATATGGCGATGAGATTGATCGCCCCCTCAAAAAGTCGGACGGCTCTTGGACGTATTTCGCGGGCGATATTGCGTATCACTTGGACAAATATCAGCGCGGCTTTACGCGGCTGATCAATGTTTTGGGCGCAGATCATTGCGGGTACGTCACGCGCCTTAAAGCCGCCGTCCAAGCCGTCACGCAAGGGCGCGCTGAGCTGAACGTTAATTTGTTTCAAATTGTGAATTTTTTTGAAAATGGCCAGCCCGTGAAAATGTCGAAGCGCGCAGGGAATTTTATTACGTCTCAGGATGTTGTGGCGCGCGTGGGAAAGGATGCTACGCGTTTTATGATGTTGACGCGGCATCACGGAACGGTTTTGGACTTTGATTTTGAAAAAGTTTTGGAATTGTCGCAGGAAAATCCTGTTTTTTATGTGCAGTACGCGCATGCGCGGATTTGTTCGGTTTTTCGTTATGCCGCAACGGTTTTCCCCGACTTAACCGAAGAACGCGTACGCGCTTTAGGAAAGACGGGAACGACTAACGCGCAAAATTTGTCCGCAGCCGAAATATCTGTTCTTCGTTGCCTTTCTCTGTGGCCTAAAGTTGTAGAGCAAGCCGCGCTTCATCAGGAACCCCACCGCATTCCAAGCTTTTTGTGCCAAGTCGCCGGCGAATTTCATAGCCTTTGGAATCAAGGGAAAAGCGACTTGGCGCTGCGTTTTATCGACGCACACAACAAAGAGGCGACGCAAGAGAAGCTTTTTCTGCTCAGTGGAGTTGCAGCCATCCTTCGCGATGGACTAAAATTAATAGGAATTCGGCCAGTGGAGGAAATGCGTTAGCATGACTCTTTTTCGTGGATATGTTTGATTTCCTAAAAAAAAGAAAACAAAGAGCGCCCAAGCATGCTTTTTTCGACACCTGGGATGAGAAGGACCCTTGGGAAGCGTCGTCTCTTCACTTTTTTAAGAAATCGCAAAAAAATGCGCCGGAAGTGTCGCCGGACTATGCAGAGGTAGCCCCGTCGTGGCAGCCGGACTTTAAAGAAGTTTCCTTCCCTCATTTAGAAAATTCTTTTCAAAAACAAAAAGAAACTTATAAAAGCAAAGATTTGTTTTCGAGAGAGCAAAGGTTTCCCTCCCAAGCGGCTTCGGTGCAGGCGCCTCAAGCGCAGATGCCTGTAGCAAGCGCGATGGGCGCGCCTTCGTTTCAAGCGTCGCCCCCCTTTCGGAAGAATTTAGCGGCCGCCGCTTTTCCGCAGCAAATGCCTGTGCCGCCTCAACAAGCCCAGGCACAGCCTCAACAAACGTCTGCGCAGCCGCATTTTACGCAAGAAGGAACGATCAATCCCCAACAAAAACTTTTTGAAAGGGCGCTGGGCGCTCGTCCGACTCGGCCCCTTTACGATGCGCCTCCAGCGCCTCCGTCTGGGAATTATGCCGAAGAATCTTTGCCGCCCTATTCCCAAAACCAAGCTTATGGCGCGGCGCCTTCCCCTCCGCCTTCGCCTAGGGCCGAAAGAAGAACCTTCTCTTTCGATCCTTCTTTTTTAAAGGTCATCCTTTCAGGGACCGCCCTTCTGTTTTGTGCCCTCTTGCTTTGGTGGGTGAATGAGCGAAACAAGCAAGATTCTAGCAAAGAGATTCCCATCATTTTGGCACCTAAAAACATAAAAACGCGCCCCGAAGAACCCAAAACGCCCCTGGTTCCTTATCAAGAGGAATTGATCTACGGAAAGCTGGACGATGAAGACGAGGAACAAAATGGGGAGCGCCTCATTCCAAAAACGCCCTTCGCCCCCAAACTTCAAGAATCTTCCGAAAATGAAGAGGAAAGCGACGATTATCTGCACGTTCCTCATGAAAACGGGGAAGAAAATTCTTTAGAAAAAGAGAAAGCGGTCACGGTGGAAGAACTTGCCATCTTAAAGCCGAAAGGAAAAGCGCCTCCGCCTCCAAAAGTTGAGAAACGCGAAGCCGATGAGCTTTGGGAAGCCGAGACCCATGTAAGGCACTCCACGCCCCAACACCATAAAAAAGAAACGCCCCCCCCTTTTTCAAAGGCAGAAACCAAAACAGAAGCAAAAACGGACGTCAAACCCGCTAAAGATAAGGAGAAAAACAAAGAGAAGACTAAGGAAAAACCTGTGTTTATTCAGCTCGGTACGTTGTCCACCCCGCAACTGGCGCGCTCAGAAATGGCGCACTTTCTTTCAAAATATAAAAGTCTTTCGCGTTATCATTTCATGATTCGCCCCTTTCGCATATCCACAGGCCGAACCGTTTACCGCCTTGTCATAGGGCCTTTTGCCTCAGAAACCAAAGCTTTGGATGTGGCCCAGTCTCTCGGCATTTCGTGCAAAATTACCCATTAGCGTTTTAAAGCCGCACAAGCTCGGAAAGCCTGCGCCCTTGATTTTTATTTCGGGGCGCGCGAAGCTTTTTTAGGGTGTCCAAAAAGTCCCATGTGTGCTTCCTTTTTTTAAAAAAAGGCCAACATTTCGGTTCCAGAACTGGGAAGATTGGGAAGCGCCTCCCGCTGCGTCCAAGAAGAAAGAAAAGGATGGAGTTCCCCCTCTTCCGCCTCAAGGAAAAGGCTTCCCCATTTTTTTCCCTAAACAAAAAGCGCATCGCTTGAGAAAGAACAAAGAGAAAGCCGCTGCCCGGGCCCGTTTTCCCCAATACGCTAAAAAAACTCTCACCCTTATAGTGCTCCTAGGAACGTTCGCTTTGAGCGCCGCTTTAGGCATTCTTTGGAAATATGGGCGCGGCCTTCCCGACTATCAATTCCTTGCCAGCTACAAGCCCCCTACCATTTCACGTATTTATGACCGGTTTGGGAATCAAATTCAAGAACTCGCCGAAGAACGACGCATTTACGCGCACCTATCCGACATCCCGCCCCTTTTGGTTCGGGCGGTTATTTCGGCGGAAGACAAAAATTATTATTCACATTGTGGCATCGATATCCTTGGCATTATCAAAGCAGCGATTTTAAATACAACAAAAAAACGTTGGAAAACCGCGCCCATTGGTGGCTCAACCATTACGCAGCAGGTCGCTAAAATTTTTCTTGTGGGGAACGAGCACAGTTTCAGCCGAAAAATAAAAGAGGCGATTTTGGCGCTTCGTTTAGAAAGTGCCCTCAGCAAAGACAAGATTTTGGAACTTTATTTGAATCAAATTTATTTGGGGGCCGGAAGTTATGGCGTTGTCATGGCTGCGAAAATTTATTTTAACAAGCCTTTGCAAGAACTTACGTTGCCCGACT
>BNTO01000072.1 GCA_025996655.1 Alphaproteobacteria bacterium | reverse complement strand
ATTAAAGGGAAGAGTCCGGGCTGTTTCAAAGTATTTTAAAACGTTAGAAGAGGCTGTGAAGGTAAGTTGTTACAATATATCGGAGGAGATCGCAAAGATGCAATATTTTCAGGCCGCTTAGCTATACTACCTCGCGATCCCTAGCATACTTATGCGATTTTTTAAAGGGAAGTGGTATAGTTATCGAAACATCCAAAAATACGAGACTTTTATCAGAAGAGCTAAAATCTCAACCTCGCTCCCTTGCTCAGAATCTTGCGAGCCCGAGATGCTTACGCTTCTGTCTCAAGAAAACGTACAATAAGGCAATCTTCCCTTTTTAAGAAACCACGTATAGAATCAAGACGTGTTCGCTGAGGGGAATTTTTAATTTAAGGAAGAACCTCGTCAAAAGCTGGAGGGCTCGGGTTGTGTTCAAAAAAGTTATTTGTTCCTTCATGAATTGTACCTATAAAAAAACGTCATCGAAGAAAGAGGGACCCATCAACAGCGAAGAGCTTAAGAAATCTGTCTTTTTGCCTCAAACAAACTTTCCTATGAAAGCGAATCTTCCCGAAAATGAACCCAAAATTTTGCAAGAATGGGAAGAGAAAAAGCTTTACGAACGGCTACGCGAAAAATCCAAGGGGCGACCGAAATTTATTTTGCACTATGGCCCACCTTACGCGAACGGATCGATCCATATTGGGCACGCGTTTACTGAGGGCCTTAAAGATATTGTCGTAAGATCGTACCAAATGGCAGGTTATGACGCCCCCCTCATTCCAGGGTGGGACTGCCACGGTCTTCCCATTGAATGGAAGATTGAAGAAGATTTTCGTAAGCACAAAAAGAAAAAGGAAGATATTCCCGTTGTGGAGTTTTTGGCTTATTGCCGCGAGTTTGCGGATAAATGGGCCAAAACGCAAAAGGAGGAATTGAAACGCCTTGGCATTTGTGCGGACTGGTCGCGCCCCTATCGCACGATGGATTTTAAGAGCGAGGGCGCCATTGTCTCGCAGTTTTTAAAAATTTTTATGCGTGGAGCCGTCTACCAAGGCCAAAAGCCTGTCATGTGGTCCACCGTTGAAAAAACGGCCTTGGCGGAAGCCGAAGTCGAATATAAGGACTATACGAGCTTATCGGTTTATGTGGCGTTTCCCGTCGTCAGCAGCCCGCAAAGCGCCCTTAGCGAAAGCTGTGTGGTCATTTGGACGACAACGCCTTGGACGTTGCCAGCCAATCGCGCTCTTGCGTTTCACCAAGATCTTGTTTATGACCTCCTTGAAGTTCGTAAAGGAGAAGAACATGCTGAAAAAAGCATCCAACCCAGGCGTCGGTTCCTTGTTGCGCATGATTTAGTTGAAAGTTTTTGTAAAACGGTGGGGATAAGTGATTTTTTTGTTACAGCAAGTTTTAAGGGCGCCGCATTAGAGGGAACGCTTTGCCAGCACCCATTTGACTTAGTTCCTGGGCAAACCGAAAAAGACAAAATGTCTCCTTTGGCCTACACGTTTGTTGTGCCTTTGCTGAGCGCCCCTTTTGTTGCGGCTGACGTGGGGACGGGACTGGTTCATATTGCGCCCAGTCACGGAATGGATGATTTTTTGCTCGGAAAAGAACAGAATCTTCCCATGCCGGATATCGTTCAAGAGGATGGAACGTATGTTGAAAACCTTCCTTTTTTTGGGGGAGATCACGTTTTTAAAGTGGAGGAGGCGGTTTGCAAAATGTTGCGCAAAAGTGGCGCCCTTCTCGGAACGCAAAAAATTGTGCACAGTTATCCGCATTCTTGGCGTTCTAGAGCGCCTCTCATTTTTCGCCTCACAAAACAATGGTTTTTGTCGATGGATTCTGTCCGTCCTCAGGCGCTTAAAGCCATTGACAATGTCCAGTGGGTTCCGACCCAAAGCAAAAATCGCATTCGAGGTATGGTTGAAGCGCGACCGGATTGGTGCTTGTCGCGCCAGCGTGTGTGGGGCGTGCCTGTGGCGTTGTTTCTTCACAAAGAGACAAAAATCCCCCTTAAAGATGAGGAAGTGAACGCCAAAGTTGTTGAGAGGATAACCCAAGAAGGCATTGAAGCGTGGCACACCTATCCTGCCGATTTCTTTCTCAAGCCCGAGCAACAAGGCCTTTATGACAAAGTCATGGATACGCTTGACGTTTGGTTTGATAGCGCCTGCACCCATCAGTTTGTTTTTGAGCAACACGAAGAACTTTCTTGGCCTGCCGACGTTTATTTAGAAGGGTCTGACCAGCACCGCGGTTGGTTTCAGTCGTCTTTGTTGGAATCTATTGCCACAACCGGGTTCTCCCCCTACAAATCGGTGGTGACGCACGGGTTTATTTTGGATCAAGACGGCCGAAAGATGTCCAAGTCTCTTGGCAATACGGTTTCTTGCGAAGACATTATGAGCCGCTCGGGCGCGGATCTTCTGCGCTTGTGGGTTGTCAATATGGATTATACGGAGGATGTCAAAATTGGCCCCGAAATTTTAAAAAGGCAAGAAGATATTTATCGCCGCTTTCGTAACACGCTGCGCTATTTGCTTGGTGCACTGAGCGATTTTGGGGAGGAAAACACCGTCCCCTATGAAAAAATGCCGGAACTGGAACGCTCTATTTTGCACAAAGTTTGGCAATTGGATGAGCGGCACAAGAACTGCCTTCGCACCTTTAGCCTTGCCGCTTTTTATGCCGATTTGCATGTTTTTTGTGCCAATGACCTTTCCTCATTTTATTTTGATATCCGCAAAGATTGCCTTTATTGTGACGAAAAAGATGATAGGAAAAGGCGGGCAACGCAAACGCTCATGTCTCTTCTGTTCTTACATGTGTCGCATTGGCTGGCCCCTGTTTTGTGTTTTACCGCGGAAGAGGCATGGAAATATTACAAAGGCAACAAAAATCAAAGCATTCATGAGCAAACGTTTCCTCCCGTTCCCCATGTGTGGAAGCGTCCTGACCTTGACGAGAAATGGCAGAAAATCCGCTCTGTCCGGCGCGTTATCACCAGCGCTATTGAACAGGAACGCTCCTCCCAAAGCATTACCTCTGGCCTTCAAACAAGCGTTGTTTTGTCGGTGCCTAAAGAAATTTCGGTGTGGCTGAAAGATGTCGATATGGCGGAGATTGCTATTTTGTCGCAGTTCGTTTTGCGGATCGCACAACCCCAAGCTGGGGCGGTTATCTTGGATGATATGCCCGGCGTTGGCGCTATAGTGACCGCAGCCGAAGGCGAAAAGTGCCCCCGTTGCTGGAAAGTTACCAAACATCCCTCAAAAGAAAATCTTTGCAAGCGTTGTGTTCATGTTTTAAAAACATAGAGAAATCTTTTGAGGCATCATGCAAAAAAACGTGCAACAAAGATTTCGGGCTGTTTTTAACAATACTTTCCTAACCAAGCGCCTTCCTGTTTTTTTGGGTGTTTTGGCCTGTTTTTCCGTCTTTCTCACGTTTTTCATGATCAGCCACGGCAATACGTCCCTGACGTGGCGATCGCCTGCCGTTAAGGGTATTGTCCTTTTCAATTCTTTTTTAATCCTTCTTTTGCTTTGGGTTATTGGCGATCGCCTACGTTTTCTTTACAAAGAACACAAAGAGGGCGAGGCCGGCGCGCGCTTTCACACAACCATTATCAGCATTTTCTCCCTTGTAACGATGGCTCCAAGCATTTTATTAAGCGTCCTATCCATCACATTTTTTCATTCCAGCGTTTCGATTTGGTTTAGTCAGCCCGTCCAGAACGCGCTTAACGACGCCAACACGGTGGCGGAACTTTACTTGCAAGAAAATACCCGAAATATTCGCGTTGATGCCATGATCATCTCCCAGCATATTAAAAATCTCTCGATAAAATATGATTTTTTTGATCCCAAAAATCACGCGGTCCTTCGCAAAAAATTAGATGATTGGGTTGAGTCTCAAAAATTAGACGAGATTTTTATTGTTTGCGAGGGGCTCAACAGGGCTATTTCTTTAGGCTCCTCTTTGGAAATTTTAAGTCTTTCCTTTTTGGAAGAGACGCCTCTCTACGTTCCTCAAAACGTTGCCGAAGGAGACGTTGAAGTAAGCGAAAAAGACGGAGCAACAATTGCGTTGGTTGGAACAAACTCAGACCTTCAAGACGTCTCTTTTTATATCTGGATTAGCAAAAGTATTGATCCGGATATTTCGAAATATGTCACAAAAACACGCGACTCCACGCAGTTCTATCACAAATCTCTTGAAAATCAGCGCAGTTTTCAATTCACGCTTATCACCATGTTTGCGCTAGCCTCGCTTTTGCTGTTTTTTGCCTCTATTTGGTTTGGCATGTCTTTGGCGGATAGTCTTATTATGCCAATCTTAGGGCTCATTCATGCCGCGGAGAAAGTCAGCCAAGGCGACCTTAGCGTGCGCATTGTACCTATGCACACGTTGAAAGAATTTAGCCGACTCATTCACTCTTTTAATCGCATGACGGAGCGGCTTGAGGCCCAAAACAAAGAGCTTATTATTAGTGAGAAAAAAGCTGCTTGGTCGGATATTGCTCGAAAAATTGCGCATGAAGTAAAAAACCCCTTGACACCCATCCAGCTTTCGGCGGAACGCCTTAAAAAAAAATATCGTCTTGAAATTCGCAGCGATCCTGAAACTTTTATAAAATGTATTGACACCATTATCCGCCAAGTATCGCACATTGAAAATCTCATTAACGAATTTTCGACGTTTGCGCGTATGCCTGAGGCGGTGTTTCACCCCATAGATTTTGCGCAACTTTGCCGGGATATTATTTTTATGCAAACGCAGGCGTATCCTACAATCCGCTTCCTTTTTCAGACGTTTAGTCCTTCGTTTTTCTGGGTGTGCGACGGGCAGCAAATGGCGCAGGTGCTTCTGAATCTTCTGCAAAATTCTATTAATGCCATCGTTGAAAATCCTCAAAAAACTGAAGAAGGCTGTATCCTTGTCGTGCTAAGAGAACAACAAGCCGGTTTATTGATTGTTGTGGAAGATAACGGACCGGGATTTCCGCAAGAGCGTGAGCGCCTTTTTGAACCCTATTATACGACGCGAAACAAGGGAACGGGATTGGGCATGGCTATTATCCTAAGAATTGTAACGGAACATTCAGGCTTCCTTCAGCTCAAAGATGTTGTGGGGCACCAAGGCGCCTGCGTGGAAATTACCTTGCCCAAAAAAGAAATTTCTTGAATATTTTCACGCTCTTCTCTGCTTCGACTATTTTCCTTCTTTCATTTCCTCTTCTTCACATTCCTCTCCTTTTTTCTGTACGATCTCTTCCGCCGCAATCCGTGCTTCCAATGCTGTAAGCCTTCCTTAGAAAAAATTATTGGGTTGTTTTTTAATCTTGGGGCTGACACCTAACATTTTTTATGTCTAGTCCCAAATTTTTGTTGTATAATTCTCGAGCAAGATTATGAAGTGTGGAAGGAGGCTTTAGGAGACAGATTTACCACAGGAACGCCCGAACGACGGAGGCAATTCGTCTCGAAATTCCTCAAAGTCAAGAGAGCATAGCCAAGCTTGCAAAAAA
>BNTO01000071.1 GCA_025996655.1 Alphaproteobacteria bacterium | reverse complement strand
AGCTTCCAACGATCCCGAAAGCGTTTGCTCTTCGTCGCCAAGTTTTGTAATCAGTCCCGTTCCTGAAATCGATCCAGCATAAGTGCCCCTTCCCAAACCTATCGTCAGGTTGTTATCGCCTAACGCTACCACGCCCTCCGATGACCCTTGAATGTTTTCCCAAGTCTGCGCTCCTGTTGGACTGTAGGTTCCCCTATTCACCGTCAGCATTTTTCCTGCCGTTATGGAGCTCATCGTAAGCACCCCAGACGACACCGTCGCATTTCCTGTAAAACTTGTAACGGTCCCTGAAAATACTTGCGTGTCTTCTCCTTCTTTCGTGATGGTTCCGGATCCTATCAACGTTCCACTATACTCTCCTCCTCCTGCGCTTATTGTCAGATTCTGAGTTCCTAAATTGATCCTCTTTAGCGTTTCACTCGGCTCTCCTACGCCTTCGCCTTCTTCGTCCTCTTCGTTTGTTGGCAGACTCTGCGTTTCTAACAGGATCTCCTCCACTATCCCTACAACTTTTTTCCAAGTTTGATGCCCGTTTGCGTTATAGCTCCCCCCACAAACCGTCAACGTCCCTCCCCCCAAAACCGCGCCAACCGTCAATGTCCCGTCTACCACGGTAATATCTCCCGTAAAATTGTCCAAAGACCCAAATTGTTGTCCTTCGAGTCCTTCTTTCGTAATAAGCCCTGTCCCAGAAACCGAGCCAGAATAATAAATACCTCCTCCTGGATTAATCGTAAGATCATTCGTGCCCAAGGTTATGGCAGAAGCTCCAACCCCTTCAATTTTTGTCCAGGTCTGCGCTCCTAACGCGTTATACGCCCCTTTGTTGATCGTCAAGACGGCTCCAGAAATCGCTCCCGCCGTCAATGTTCCCGCCATCACCATGAGATTCCCGGTGAAAGCCGTGAGGCCTGCCAGCGTTTGTTCGCCTACTCCAAATTTATCAATCGTTCCTGTTCCTGAAAGAGAACCAAGATACACGCCTCCCCCCTCACTTATCGTAAAGTTCCTATCCCCTAACGTTATCGTCGCCTCCTCCTTAGTTCCTACAATCTTTGCCCACGTTTGCGCATAGGTCGTAATGTAGACCCCCTCATTCGTCAACGTTCCTGTCGTGGTCAGCTTCTCACCCGCTGTCAAAGTCCCCTCAGACACCGTAATATTTCCACCAAAAGCTATCATAGACCCAAGAATTTGGGACTCCGGCCCCTCTTTTGTAAACGTTCCTGTTGACTGAAGCTCGCCAACAAAGGAGCTTGCCACTTCTGTATTAACGGTAAAATTATGACCGTTCAAATAAAGCCTTGAGCCTTCATTGGCACCCACAAGTCTTTTCCACGTTTGCGCTCCAATGAGAGCGTAGCACCCACGGGTGGTACCACTTACAGTTCCCTGCGCGGTCAATACGTTTCCGTTCATCGCTGCTACATACTGCACCCCTGTGCTTCCCGTTGTTATACTTCCTGTAAATTCCGACAAATTTCCAGATAAGGTTTGGGCATAATTCCCGCTCATGTTAATGATCCCTGTTCCCGAAATCGATCCTTGGTAATCTCGGTTTTGTACTGTGTGCCATAGGGTTAGAGCATTAGCGCCCAATATAAGGGAACCTCCTGCACCAACAAGTCCATTGCAAGTGAGCGTTCCTCCTGTAATAAGGGTTCCTCCGTTACGAACATACGTGTCGTATTGTGATGTCGCCGTCGCTACCCGCAAGATTCCCCCTTCCGCAACAAGAACGCGAGTGTTGGTATTCCCAAACGTTTGTTCTCCTGTCCCCTGTTTGTAAACAGTAAAATCGCCATCAATTTTTCCCTTGTAGGTTCCTCTCGCATCTGTGAAATATAGAGCCGGTGTGACGATGTCGGTTCTATTTAGTGTACCTCCTGTCCCATCAAGACTGACCCAAGTTTGAGTCGTTCTTATAGTGTATGTCCCGCCATTTATCGTCAAATTCTTTCCAGCCGTTATACTTTTCAGCCTTAAAATTCCCTCCGATACGATGACATTTCCTTTAAACCCTGAGGTGTCCCCCGAAAAATCTTGCGCCCCTCCTCCCGTTTTTATAAGAGTTCCTGCCCCTGAAAATTTTCCAGCGTAAGCTGCCCCATTTGAAATTGTAAGATTGTTGGAGCCCAAGTCCACGGCACACGTAGTGTTTGTTCCCGCCAAAGACGCCCAAGTCTGATCGCCAAACATGGTGTAGTTTCCCATATTCAGGGTCAACGCATTACCTCCGTCCATTCGCCCTTCCATCACCAATGTCCCCATATCTATAGTGAGATTTCCTTTGAAAGGGGTCATATCCCCGGTAAAAGTTTGCGTCAATTCCCCTGATTTTCTAAGGGTTGCAGTGGCTGTTCCAGAAATCGAGCCCCCGTAACAGCCTCCTCCAAGGCACATGATTAGAGTCTGGTTGCCTAAGACGAGTGCTCCTGCATCTTCTTCTCCCTCAAGTTTTTGCCAAGTTTGCTTGCCGGATACATTGTATGCTCCCCCGCGTATTGTCAACACCCCCCCCCTAGGTACCGAACTTACCGTCAAGGCTCCTTCTAACACGGAGATATTTCCATCAAATTCCGACGTATCCCCCAACGTTTGGGGGTCAGCACCTGATTTCAAGAGCGTTCTCGCGCCTATAAGCTTCCCAGCAAAAGAGCCTCCCCCTTCGCTGATGGTGAAGTCGTTAGACAGCTTTAGGGTTGCGTCTGCGGATGTTCCTTCCAGTTTTTTCCAAACTTGTTCGTCGAACGCTGTGTAGGTTCCATTGTCCACTGTCAAGATTCCCCCCGCGGTTACCTCGTTCGCTCTGAGGGTCCCTCCCGACATTGTTAAATTTCCTTCAAAATCTGGAAAATTGAAGAACCTGAGATCTTCTTCTCCCACTTTCGTAATCGTTCCTGACCCCTCAAAGGTTCCAAGATAAGAGCCTTTGCGTACGGTCAGATTGTTCGTACCGATGGTGATAAGTGCGGTGGCGTCGGTTCCTTCGACATCTTCCCAGGTTTGAGCCCCCGTTGCGCTGTACGTTCCCTTGACTTTTAACGTTCCTCCGGCTGAAACGGCGCTGGCCACCAACGTACCGGACATCACCGTGAAATTTCCGGTGAAATCTGTTAATGTTCCACTGAGAATTTGCGTAGCGATGCCATTCTTAACAAGAGTCCCGTAGCCCACTGTCGCGCTGTTCAGAATGCCTGAAAAAGCTCCGTCTGCCGTTCCATCCAGCGTCAGCGTGCTGTTTTGCGAGAAAGAAAGGGTTCCCGCGCCCGTTATGCCTGTGCAGGTCTGATTACTGGATAGCGTCGTTGTGCCTGTCACATTTAAGACAGAACTCTCCCCAGACGAGGGTACGACCCCAGCCCCTAATCCAAAAAAAAGAAGGCCCATAACCCATGTTCGGAACGCCATTGTCCCTTCTAATTTCTATTGGTACTATTCTATGGTAAGAAAATTAAGTAAAGAAAATATAAAAATTGTATTTATTTCTTGACCGGGGATGGGGCAAAACCCTCGCCTTTAGGCGACTACTTTAGTACGTCAATCATAAGACGCGTTCATTATTAGATAAAATTTTCGCCAAAACGGCTATAATGCCGCCAAGGGGAGTCATCCTTTGTTAGGGACCCTGTTCAATCTTGAAAAAACTGTTAAAAATGAGCGTTTAATGAGGGCATTAACAGGCGTCAATGAAAAAGAATTTAAGGTTCTTGTCCCTGTTTTTGCAAAAATGTTGTATGAAGAAGCGGCATCGAAAGAACGCCAAAGAGCCGTTGGCGGCGGCAACAAGAGTATTTTGGGGGATGCTTCTCATAAACTTTTTTACATCCTTTTCTATCTCAAAGGTTATCCCACCTACGACGTCGCAGGGTTTGTTTTGGGTGCCGTTCGCAGTGCGTGCTTTGCGTGGACAAAGAAATATTGGCCTCTCATTGAAAAAACTTTGGGGCGCACGTTGCAATTGCCCAAGCGTCAAATCCACTCAGTAGAGGAATTTCTTCAACTTTTCCCAGGCATCAAAGACGTCTTGGTTGATGGAACCGAAAGCCCCCTCCAGCGTCCGAAAAGATACAAAGCTCAGAGAAGGAAATATTCAGGAAAGAAAAAAAGACACACCCGAAAGACGCAGATTATAACGGATGAAAGGAAAAGGATTTTAGTCGTGACAAAGGGCAAAGACGGAAGGGTTCCTGATGTAAAGCAAGGAGAAAAAAGCGGCGTTCATAGAGGAATACCGCCGGGAACAACCCTGTGGGGAGATAAAGCCTACCAAGGGTTGAAAAACCGTGTCCGACAAGGGGGGGATGTTAGAACGCCTCATAAGAAACCTCGAGGGAAACCCCTACCTCCTGCGTACAAAGAAGAAAATAAAATCATTTCAAGCATTCGTATCGTTGTGGAGCATGCAAGAGGTGGCATGAAACGTTATCGGGCCGAGTCGGATATTTATCGTAACAGACGCTGCCAAGACGATCAAATGATGGTTGTTGCAGCTGGGCTTTGGAACTTGCACCTGGCTTATGCAGGGTAAAAAACAAAAAATACCAAGAAGGATGTACCCTTTCTTTATTCGTGAATTGATCATGAACACATCTAAGGGTGAAAGCGAGGATATTGATAACATTTTCGACATGATTCACTTCCTCTAATGTAAGAATGCGGTCTTTTCGGGCTTTCAGATATTTCGCAAGGACCGGGTAGGATCCGAGGTTGAAGGCAAAGACGTTTTGAGGGACTTTTTCGAAAAACTGTGTGGCGTTGATGTAAAGTTTTTGTTCGGATTCTTTATAGAAAACTTTCTCAATGCGATTGGATCCTATGCCTAAAAACGTTCCTAACCCGAGGGCAGACACGTCTTCGCATAAATGTTTTTGAATAAGATTCCAACCGAGATCGGACATTTTTTCAAAAAGTTCCTTTGAAGGAACAAAGGGGATTCTCGCAAATTCTTTGCTGAGGTAATCCTGGTATTTTTCGTTATAAGAACGGCGATAAAGGATGCAGTAAATATAACCCATAATTTGTTCAGGTGAATAATGATGGTTGTACAAAGCGTCAATAGGGGAACGTATTTTCGAACCGTATCGGGTGTGATTTCTTCTTGAGGCGCCTTACATTTCGCTAAAATCAACACGAAAATGGCAAGCTGCGCCAAGGCTTCTAGGAATTCTTCTTCCGTTAATTCTCGGTACGCTTCCTTTTGAAGGTCAGTAAAAAGTTTTTGCAAAACGGTGTTGTTAGAAGCGTTTTGATACACTTCCAAAAGCTGCTTTTTCATTTCTTTTGTCTGAAATGCCGTTTCTTTCAAAAGTCTGGATAACGTTATTTTTGTTTTTCTCAAAATTTTTCTCCTTTTTTAAATTTCTTGTTGTTGAATCCTTTGAAAAATTACGATCGGCTCTTCTTCGCTCCACTTCCGTCCCACATGCTTGTGATCATGCCAAAAGACGGCACCGGTGTAGGCTGTTTCGCGTGTTGCGAGGTTGGTGTGATGCAAAAGAACAGAAGCGGATGTGCCGTTTGTAACGGTAGA
>BNTO01000070.1 GCA_025996655.1 Alphaproteobacteria bacterium | reverse complement strand
ACTTTTCGCGTAATGTTCCAATACCCTCTTTCTAAAATCTGTACTGTAAGCCAAATTAAAACCGTTAACAAAAATCACTAATAAGGTTTACATTTTTTTTGCAAATTTTTCAAGCCGCTTAGCTATATGAAATAAGGGACCGTTCCTATCCCTGCGGATTGTTTTGTCTCTTCCAAAGTCTCAGTTTGTCGATAGCTCTTCTGTTTTCCGTGTGGACCTTAAAGATCTGCCTTTTCTGGATGCTCAGGCGGATGTGTCCGCAATTATGGGCATTCCCATGCTTGTTCAAAATAGAAAAATAACGCCCCTTGTCAAAAATACAAAGACTAGTTTTACACCCTTTCTCACGCTCGAACGGCCATCGGCTTGAGAAAAGACAGAACTGTCGTTCTTGTTGTGGCGGAAAATATTTATGAAAAAATGGAAAAGCTAACGTTTGATGAAATCAATGTTTTTGTCCGAAATAATAAAGAGATTGAGGCTCAATACCATAAACCAACAAAGGACCTCACCCTCAATGACCTTAGGAAAATTCAAGCCCAGTATTTCACGCCGAAAAGAGAGACCGAGGGTTTGCCTTTGCTTGATTCGGCGCGTTACATGATTCGGCTAGGGTGTCGTTCAGCGTTGAATTTGGATGGAGGCGGCTCCTCGACCCTTTGGATTTGCGGGCAAGTCGTGAATGAAACCGTAGGGGACGGGAAGGAAAGCGAGAGCCGTCACCCCCAGCGCCCTGTGGCGGAGGCCATTGTTTTCACGGAGGTTCCGTAGCAAAAGAGCCGAAATCAAGTTTTTACTCACTTCCATTCCTTGTATACTGAGAATTTAGTCGGATGAACTTGACTATTCAGATGGGGATCCCTGAGCAGAGTCTTCTTCGATGCTGCGTGCAAATTTCTCATATTCACCTGTTCTTATAGCCCCTAAAACGTTTTTCATGAAAGTCATATAAGCACTTAAAGCCACTGGTACGTATTTGTAGGTACCGACCTGTGCCTTATCCAGCGAGGCAGGGTCCGCCCTATCGTGCTCTAACAAAGCGTTTCTTGCTAAATCCATCTCCTTCGCGTCCTTGAACCAAGCTTCTTTTATACAATCCATCAATTCTCCCCTGCGTCGTTGTACAGGGAAGTCTTGATCATAATCGTTTATATTTTTTAGAGTTACAGGCTTTCGGCCGACTCCGTTCATGACCCCTTCCCAAGCTTCACTAATACTCATAAGCCTGTTGTTGGCTTGCAGTGTCGCCGAGAGTGTAGGGATAGTACATGAGGAAGGGCCGTCGTTTTCTTCTTTTCCCAAAACCCCCAGCCTTAATTCGTTCTAAAGTCTGGTATTCAATAGTAAAATCTTCCATGAGTTCATTTAGGTCCCTGTGGAGGTAACCTTTTTCGTCGTAATCTCTCCTCCCCGGTTCGTAGTTCACGTACCTTCTATTACCAACACTAGAAATAGACAAAGGAGCGTGTACATAACGAGTTCAAAAAATTTCTTCATAAAAAACCTACAATAAAGACAATATGTTTTATGTGTGACATAACCAGCAGACTTTTGCAAGTTTTCTGTTTACCTTTCTAACCTCCCAGCATTCTCTTTTATTCCCGCGAAAAAATATGACACACTCTTGTTTTTATAGTACAAACAATAGTGGGACTTCGTTTTTTTAGGTGTTGAAAAAGTGTGGGACGTTGTGTTAATTCCTTTTCTCCAAATCGTCGTTGAATGCCTAAAAATATACCGTTTCCTAGTTTTTATTGATATCATTATGAGCTTTCTTCTTGGGTTTAATATGCTCAACAGGAATCATCCTTTTATCTATAGTATTCAAAGCGTCCTTAACCAATTGGTTGAACCGGCTCTGCGCCCCTTTCGACGTATTATTCCTCCTGTTGGAGGACTTGATTTTTCTCCTGTCTTTCTGCTTTTGGTTCTCCAATTTTTCCTGGGCGTTTGGGGAAGGATTATTTTTAAATATTTCCCTCAGTAATTTTTTAGCCCAAAGCCTAAACATTTAACAAAAAAAGGAAAGAACGATGCTTGCAAAAGATTTTGATGCCAGAACCATTGAGCCAAAAATTATTGAAAAATCAAAAAAAATTATTGCGCAAACGGTGACCCAGAACCGCAAAAACGAAACGTTTACGATAACGCTACCACCGCCGAATGTGACGGGCTCTCTTCATATTGGCCACGCCTTTACGTCGGTTATTCAAGATATTTTGCTGCGTTTTAAGCGCCAGCAGGGGTTCCGCACGCTTGGCCAGCCCGGCCTCGACCACGCCGGGATTGCTACCCAAATTGTCGTCTCAAAGCAACTCGAGGAGCAGGGGATTTTTTGGAAGGATCTCAGCCGCGCGGAATTTATTCGCAAAGTGTGGGAGTGGAAAGGAAAATCCGGCGGGCAAATTTTGCATCAGTTGACACGCATGGGCATGAGCATTGATCTGGAGCGCGTGCGTTTCACGATGGACCCGAAATCTTCCCAGGCCGTTTTGAAAGCTTTCACGACGCTTTTTCACGCGGGGCTTATTGCTAAAGCCAAAAGTATTGTGAATTGGGACCCCGTTTTTAAAACGGCTCTTTCGGATTTGGAAGTGTCAAATCGCGAAGAAAAGGGAACGCTGTGGCACATTCGTTATCCGCTTGCGCGCGAGGACGGCACGCCCAGCGAGGATTTTATTGTTGTGGCGACCACACGCCCTGAAACGCTTTTTGGCGATCAAGCCGTTGCCGTGCACCATTCCGACGCCCGCTATCAGCACCTTTTGGGGCGCCGTGTGTGTCTTCCTTTGACAACTCGGACGATTCCCCTTTTGGCCGATGAGCATTCCGACCCTGAAAAGGGGACGGGGCTTGTGAAAATTACGCCTGCGCATGATTTTAATGACTTTGCCGTGGGGCAGCGGCACCATTTGACGCCGCTGAATATTATGGATGAGGCGGGGCGACTCATTAGCCCTGTGCCTAAGGAATTCTGCGGCTTGCCCCTTCAAGACGCGCGTAAAAAAGTTTTGGAAGCCCTAGAATCCCTCAACCTTTTGGAAAAAACAGAGCCCATCGTGCATTCTGTTCCTTATAATGATCGCTCGGGCGCCGTTGTGGAGCCGCGCATTACCGATCAATGGTTTTTGGAAACAAAAAAATTGGCCGAACGCGCCCTTGAGGCCGTCGAAACCGGCCGCATTAAGTTTGTTCCCGAATCGTGGGCCAATACCTATTTTGAATGGCTGCGCCACATTCAGCCGTGGTGTTTATCGCGCCAGATTTGGTGGGGGCACCAAATCCCCGTTTGGTCGACGCCGGACGGTTCTATGTTTTGTGCCACAACGGAAGAAGAGGCGCAACAGCTGGCGGCGGCGCATTTTCAGAAAAAGGGAGGCCCTGTGCCTCCCCTTACGCGGGATCCTGACGTGCTTGATACGTGGTTCTCTTCGGCTTTGTGGCCGTTTTCCACGCTCGGTTGGCCCGAGGACTCCGACCTTCTGAAAAAATATTATCCTACAAATGTTTTAGTGACCGGCTTCGACATCATCTTTTTCTGGGTCTCACGCATGATTATGCTCAGTCTTTATTTTTTGGATGACGTTCCTTTCAAGACGGTGTACATCAACCCCCTGGTACGCGACAAACATGGGCAAAAAATGTCGAAATCCAAGGGGAATGTGATTGATCCGCTGGATATTATGGATACCTACGGCACAGACGCGGTGCGCCTGGCTCTTGCGGGGCTTGCGATTCCGGGCCGGGATATTCGCATCAGTGAATCTTTGGTTGAAATGGGGCGAAATTTTATTACGAAAATTTGGAACGTTGCCAAGTTTTTGGAGATGCATCAATGCAAAGGTGTGCCGCAAAACTTTGATGTGCAGCAGGTCGAGCATCCTTTAAATGTTTGGATTGTTCAAAAAATGAAGGTGTTTAGGCGGAGCGCGTATGAGCACTTGGAAAACTACCGTTTTGATTTGTTTACGCAATCTTTTCAACATTTTTTGAAAGATATTTTTTGCGATGTTTATATTGAGGGCATCAAAACCTGCCTAGCCGGACTTGCGCCGTTGAAAGCCTTGTCCGAAATTTTAGAGATTCGTCAAACCGCTGCGGCCATTTGGCTGGAGTTTTTGAAAATGGCTCACCCTGCAATTCCTTTTGTGACCGACTTTTTGTGGAGCGAATGGGGGCAACCCGATTCAATTTTGACGGCGGGTTGGGAGCCTGAGGCGTTTGAAGCGCCGCCTCCTGAAAAGGAAACGTATTGCCTCGCCGAGCTTTATATTTTTGTCGCCAGCGAAGTCCGCTCTTTAAAAGGGATGCTGGACATTCCTCCCAGCGAAAAATTTGATTTGTTTGTCAAAACATTTTCGGCTCCAGAAAAAACATTTTTGGAACAAAATCAAAATTGGCTCAAGGGACTCTGTCGCTTCAAGGATTTACATATCGTTGACGATCTCCCTCTTGAAAAAGGGCGCGTTTGCTTTGTTGTCCAGGAACGCGATTTTTGCTTAGAATCCCCCGCTGCTTTGGACGCGCAAAAAATTAAGGCCGTTTTTCAAAAGAAAATAGAGCAACTCCGCCTGGATATTCAAAAAATAGAAAGCAAAATTCAAAATGAGGCGTACAAAAAAGCGCAGCCCCAAGGCTGGGCGGCGGATCAGCGCATTCTTGTGCAAAAACAAAATGATTTGGCAAAGTGGCAGGGTGTGAAGGTATAAGAAAACCATCGGCTAAAAACCTGTGGATTTCGGACCGCTGTGAGGCGGATTAACAACGGTTAATTCTTCTCTGAATCTTGCTGTGTTGCTGGCATTGCCTATGTTCCTTATATCACATTTGTTAACGTTTGCAACTGTGCTTGCCCTGCATCCATCTTTTTTACCAACATTTTCAGCAGCGTTTCTATGATGGGGGTTCCTCCAGCCGCTGTAGTAGTCGACTGCTTAAGCTTGATCGCTACTGTTCCTCCTGAAGCTTCATTTGAATCTCCTGAAAGATCTTTTTCGGGATTGTCTTATAAGGGGAGCAGGTGTCGATTAACGAATAAGGAGATAGAAGTTCTCAACATTTCTGCGGATTTAGAGTAACATTTTATTTTTCTATGAAGTCTTGCAGGGTAATATAGTGGAATTCCAAGAAAAGTAGCACAAAATTAAGAAGACTTTCCTTAAAAAACAGAGGATTCTTGCGCTAGTTCTACAGAGATTCCACTATATCTTGTAAATTTGGCAATTTTACGAAATCGGTTTCTGCTAAAAATCCGCAGAATTTTTAGCATTTAAAGGAAAACTCAAAAGCCCTTAGCTGGTAGCAGGCATTTTTCCATATCTCTCGTTTGTTAATTCCGGCGCGTATAGTATGTCTTTCGAACGTTCTCTCAGCGCATGGACGTTATCAGGTAATTCTTCTCCTGTGTAAAATAATTTCAACCCTCCTTTAATAGACCTCCTGTGAAAGGTGCAAAAAGGGCAAAGATTTGATAAAAAGGCTTAGGTTCTCTGCCAAGAGGAAGTTGGACATGCTCACCTACGACACAATCACGAAAAAACCTGTAACGTTTCAAAGAC
>BNTO01000069.1 GCA_025996655.1 Alphaproteobacteria bacterium | reverse complement strand
CTTAAGCTGCCGCCCAGCCTCAACTTGCGTCAATTTTCTTTCTTTTACTTGGCACAATACATAGAGTCTCTCCATGTCCCTTTCACGAAACACCCATGACATTGTTCCTGCCTCAACAAATCCGTAACTTGACCAAAGTTATAGGATCCTTTTTGGGACCTGAAACATGACATTCCTAAATTGCACTGACATATTTTTGTCTGTCAGATTTTACGGTTTTTCGCGCAACCCTTAACTTTCAGGCTACTTTCGCCTCTTTCTCTTCCAGCGCCCGGCGCTGAACGGGGATTTCGAGGGCCGCCATCAGGTCGCGCAATTCTTTTCGTGCCGCCACATGCGAAAGCGTCAGCGCTGTTTCGATATCCAACAAATCCAGCAGTGTTGTTCCATTAATAAACAATTCGCGGAAAATAACGCGTTCGCAAAATCCATCCAGCAAGCGGAATCCAATGCGTTTCGACAAACTTTTTAAAATGCGAAACATTTCTTCCTTGTTTTTGGAATACAAGGGGCTAAGGCGGTTGCGCAGCACAATCCAATCCATCGGGAGCCCAGAACGGCTCGCTTTTTCTTTTTTGTAATCCCAAACCGACGCGGAGTAAACGCTGGGGTGGAGGGCGTCCATGGCGCCTGTTTCAACGCGGACCAACAAATCCAAATCAATAAAACTATCGTTCAGGGGGGTGATGAGGGTGTCGGCGCACGCGTGGGCAACACGCGACAAAGGCGTATTGTTCCCGGGCGTATCAATAACAACGTAATCAAAATCCTGAAACTGCGTAAGGGCGTCCGAAAAATGCTCGCTATCCTCCTGCTCGGCCGCCTTCCTGTCCGGATTGTCGCTGGCCAAAATGCTGACGTGGGTCGGTATAAGCAAATCATAGTCTTTGCGCGTTTTTTCGCGATTCGCCAAATAACGCGAAAGCGTTCCCTGCCGCGCGTCAAGATCCAAACTGGCCACAGACGAGCCGCTTTTTAAAAAAGACACAATAATGTGCATAGCCAAGGTGGATTTCCCCGTTCCCCCTTTTTCATTTCCTAAAACAATAATGTACGGTTGAGTCATAGTGTCTCCTAAAAGGGCATACCGGGGATTTTTGGCAACCCGGCCGATGCCTTTTCTGTTTCCGCAGCCACAAGCTCGTCAACATTTTCTTTGGCGTTACGAAAAGCCACCACAATGAGATCTTCCAACATTCCGACATCATTTTGTGCGACAAGGCTTGGATCAATTTTTAAAGACAAGACTTTTCCCTTCCCACTAAGAGTGACTTCTACAAGCCCTTCGCCCGCCTTGCTGACTACGACCGTCTCTTCAAGATTTTTGTCGAGATCGGCCATCTTTTTTTTAAATTCATTCATTTGAGCCATAAGCCCTTTGGCTTGACTGAAAGAATTTTTCAAGGAACTTTTCAAGGGATTCTTCATAGCACTCCCTGCCTCATCATCCTAGACGTAGAGAATCTTAAAATAATTTTGCCTTAAAACAAAGCCCAAACTGAAGATTGCAAGAATTCTGTGTTTAAAATTTTTGTGTACACGACAAAAGCCTCAATAATTTTTTTCACGTAACGGCGCGTTTCCGAAAAAGGAATGAGTTCAATCCAAAGCAAGGTGCTCATGGTTCCTAGGCGCGGATCGCCCCACTTTTCAAGCCATTTTCTGACGTTTCCGCGTCCTGCGTTGTAAGCGGCAGCAATCAAAACAATATTATCGCCAAATTCGGCAATAAGCGTTTGCAAGTGGGAACTTCCGAGAACTAAATTGTCGGACGCTTTTCTTAAGTCAAAAGAAACGTCCTTTTTCAAAAGGTTGCCTCTTGTTAATTTTTGTTTCTCTTCTTTGGCGGTGTCAGGCATCATTTGCATCAAGCCTTCCGCACCCGCAGGACTGTTTGCCCTTGCTCTAAATTCACTTTCAACAAGAACCACCGCATGAGCCAGCGTCTTAATAAATTGCTTTTGTGCGGGCGTTCCAGACAAGGTATTGTAAAGGTTTTCCAATTTTTCTGCAGGCGCCAGTTGGCTAAGAAGGGGGTAGCCTAAAAAAGAAACGGTTTTATAATCATGCTTTATTTTTTCATAGACAAAAACTGTTAAGGAGGGATCAAGATGGTACATGCTTTTTAAAAGAGCGATTTTGCTCATAAAATCAGGCATTCTGTTGTAGACAAGGTTCACAGTATGCGATTTTTCTTTTTGCGTCCCATGGAAGAGATTGTTCGCTTGAAAAGCCGAGATCAAATTGAAAGCCGCAGAATCTGTGATGTGCGCGGGGACCGGCGCGGTAGGATTCAAAAACGTTTCAGGATGGGTCACCCAAACGTAGGGAGAAGAAAATCTATATAAAAAAACTTGGGCCAATTGGCCATAAAAGGTTGAAGAAAAAGTGGCCGTCCTTTGAAACCAAAGAAGGGCCACATCGCGCGCCTCCAATTGCTTAAAAGCCATACCTAGCCAAAAGGCCGTACGCGCTTGTGAGGAGAGCGCATGGGACGATTGGAGGAGGCGATTAAAACAAGAAAGGGCGCGGTAGGGATCGTTCCTCCAATTGAGGGAGAGAAAACCTAAAAGCCACAGGGCTTCGTTGTAAAGTTTTAAATTTTTTTCGGGGCTAAGCGTACAGTTTGTCAAGACAGTATAAAGTTCTTCAAACTTTTTCTCGTTCAAAAGTTTTCGAAAAGTATAAGCGGTCACACTGGGTCCTTGCCCAAAAGCTTGGGTTGGGGTCGCGAGAAATCCGCCCCCCAAAGCAACAAAAAAAGCAACAGCAAAAGTGAGGCGCAAAATTTGGGAGAGGGATAGACAAGGCGAAACTTGGTAAGTTATGCTCTTTTCATATTTGTTGAAATGCCTTTTTTTGAGACTTTTCATGAAAATCACAGGCTCTTTCGTCGCTCTTATCACTCCTTTGCATCATGATAAAATCGATGTTGAAGCTTTACAAGGCTTGGTCCAATGGCATTCCCAGCAGGGGACCGATGGCCTTGTTGTCCTGGGATCAACAGGCATTTCTTCTTTGCTGGAGGTCCACGAACGCAAGGAGGTCCTTCAAACGGTCGTGCGCACAAACGCTGCGCTTAAAAAGAAAATGAAGATTATTGCCGGCTGCGGCCCTTTCTCCACGCGTGACGTTCAAAAGGAAGCGAAAATGGCCGCCGATTCTGGCGTTGACGCCCTTATGCTTTCGGCGCCTTGTTATGTCAAGCCGACCCAAGAGGGACTTTTTAAACACTTTGTAAACGTTTCAGAAACAGTTTCGTTACCTTTTGTTATCTACAATAATCCTGGTAGGGCCTGTATTAATCTTCAGTTAGGGACGCTTATTCGTATGTGTGACACTATGCCTCAGATTGTTGCCATTAAGGATTCAACATCCGACTTGTCGCGTGTTTCCTTCTTGCAGAGCAATCTTAAAGGACGCGTTACGCTCTTAGCGGGAGATGACGCAGTGAATCTTGGCTTTTTAGCGCAGGGAGGCGATGGTACGATTTCAGTAACAGCGAATGTTTTCCCTGGAGCGATGAAGGCTTTTGTAAAGGCCTGGCAAGAAGGAAATATCCAAGAAGCTTCTCGCATTCATCAGGTGCTAGGACCGGTTCACGAACAAATGTTTTGTGAGCCGAATCCGTGCCCAGCTGTTTTCGCCTTGGCGCAGGCAGGCAAAGTTCATAATGAAGTGCGCCTGCCCCTTCTGCCTGTGGAGCAAGAAAGCGCTTCGGCTCAAGCGATTGAGGAGGCTGTCCAGGAGGCCACGCAAAATATAGCAGGTCCTACAAGGTATAGGTATGTAGGGTAACAAAAGGGGGGGGGCATGAATTTTTTTTCAAAAAATTGTTTCCAAGGTTTTTTAAAGAGTTTTGTCGGCCTTTTCTTTTTGCAAGGCTTTTGGGTAGGAGGTCTTACTGCAAAAGAATCTTTTTTTGTTAAGAAGTGGACGGTCAAAGAGGCCCCCTTGAAAGGAGAAAAGGACGAAGATCCTGAAAAAAGAGCCTTTTTTATTGGGTACTGGACAGTAGACAAAGCGTTTGTTGAGGAGGAGTCTAAAAAGGAAGATCCTGAGGAGGAGATCAATGAAAACTCCTCAGACTGTGAAAAGATTATAAAACATTTTGAAAAAAAATACAAAATTCCGGAGGGGCTTTTGTTGGCGATTGCGCAGGTTGAGTCTATTTGCCGGCCTTGGGCTGTGAATAATTTTTTTACAAGCTGCTATTTTTACACGCAAGATTCGGCTCTTAAACATATTCAAAATCTTGAAAAAGCGCCTCAGCTTAGCCTTAGTGTTGGATGTATGCAGATTAATTGGAAAGCGCACCAAAAAGAATTCAAAGATGTGAGTGAGGCTCTCCAGCCGTATACCAATATTCAATTCGCTGCGAAATTGTTGCGCAATCTCTTTGGAAGATATGGCTCTTGGGAAGAGGCGATCCGCTGGTACAATCCGGCAAATAGAAAACCTAATGATTTTTATTTAAAAAAGGTGAAACGTCATTGGAAACAGGAAAAAGGCAACGTTAACTTTAAAAAGTTGTAATATGCCCCATCATTTTGAAATATGGGATTTTTGCCAAACAGGTGGCGCAACAAAGAGGTTGCTCCCCACCCACCTCCTTAAAATAGCACCGAATAGTTAAGAGACAGTAAACAAAATGTAATTTTGTAATATTTATGTTTTGTTTGCAATTATTTGACGTTTTTCTGCTATCCTATGAGGGTGGGTGGGGAGCAACCTCTTTGTTGCGCCGCATGTTTGGCAAAAATCCCATATTTCAAAATGAGGGGCATCAAGGAAGAAAATCCAAGGCGGGTTCGTTTTTTACTTTTCTCCCTTTTTTCCTCTATTTCTGATAGATTCTCTTCAGGATGAGTAAGAAAAAGGAAAAATCTATGAAAACGAATTTGAGAATTGTGGCTTCCGCGGCGCTTTTGCTGACATCTTGTTCGACGGATTTGGGGACGTCCTACACGGCAAGCGATGTGGGGCAAGCTCGCACAACGCTCCGGGGAACGGTTCGCAGAGTGCGTGTTGTTACGATCAAAGGCGAAGGCATGAACGCAGGAGCCGCTGTGGGCACGGGAGCGGGAGCTCTTGCTGGCGCGCTTATTGGCGGATCTGAGCATCGCTTGCTGGGGGCAGCCCTAGGGGGCGCTGCGGGCTTAGCCGGAGGACAGGCTGTTGGTCGCCAAATCGCCAAAAAGAAGGGGTATGAGTACGAAGTTCTTGCCAACAATGGCATTGTTTATACCATGGTCCAAGGCCCCAATGTTGTTCTGCAGGTTGGAGACCAAGTGACCATCGTTCTTCCGAATAATGGGCGACCCGGTAAGCTTATTCCTCTGAATTAAAGCGAGCCAAGGGATGTAGGGTGCAAAAAGGGGAGAGGAAAATATTTTTTTGAAATCTCCTTTTTTTAATTGATTTTTTTTAAATTGTTAGGGGTGTTGCACTCTTTTCGCCTAAGACATCTTTTTGATTTCTTAGGTGATTTCTTATCTCGTTCTTGTAGACATTAAACCGCTTCAATTCTCCGCCGGACAATTGCGAAGACCCTAAATTGTTATACCGCTGCGGATCAACAAAAACG
>BNTO01000068.1 GCA_025996655.1 Alphaproteobacteria bacterium | reverse complement strand
GAGGAATTTCGAGACGAATTGCCTCCGTCGTTCGGGCGTTCCTGTGGTAAATCTGTCTCCTAAAGCCTCCTTCCACACTTCATAATCTTGCTCAAGAATTATACAACAAGAATTTGGGACTAGACACAAAAAGAAAAGGCGAATCTTCTTGACTAAGCGTCCATCTTTCATGAAGAATTTCCTCTTAACTTTTTACTTTTTCCACCACCTTTCGAATGTTTGTCTTGAGTTTTTCAATTCCAGTTTCTGCCCTATCATGGGGGTGAGAAGTTTAAAATTTTTGTTTTCGAAAGTTCGAAAATTTTATCGAGTGGAAAATACCAGGGATCATCGGATGTAGAAAGCTTGAATTTCGCGATATGAACAGGAAGCAAGGCTTTCGCCCTCAAATCTTCAGCTGCTTGAATGGTTTCTTCGGACTGCATATGCCAGCTCAGAGGTTCGCTATAGTTTCCATTTTCCAAAAGAACCAGATCAATTTCGCCGAACTTCGTTCCGATTTCGGCAAAAGTAGAATCATAACCCCCATTTCCGCCCATAAAAATCTTAAAAGAGCTTGGTGTCTCCATAAGAAAGGACGCCCATAAGGTTTGGTTTCTTGTAAAGAGGCGTCTTGAATAATGTCTTGCTGGAAGGCAATGAATGGTAAAATCCTTACCAATTGTGAGAGTTTCATGCCAATCCATTTCAAGAATGATAGCCGGATCAATCCCAAAGCGCTCAAGATGCGCCCCCACACCCAAGGGACACACAGCGTGCTTAAATTTTAGTTTGCGCACCGTTTCGTAATCGAGATGATCCCAATGATCGTGCGTGATAATGAGATAGTCTATTTCGGGGATCTCTGCAGGTTTGTACACATTGGACCCGGGAAACGCCTTGGGGAAAAACGGAATGGGGGAGGAAACTTCGCTAAAAACGGGATCAATCATGATACGTTTGCCCTCGATTTGGATAAAACAGGAAGAATGCCCAAACCAAACAAGCACGTCGGCCCCCTTGTCTAAGGCGAAAAGGTCCGTTTTTTGCGAAGGAATAGGCGCTACATTCTTTTGTTCTTTTATAAGTTTCCATAATTGCTTAAGCCTTTCCCATTTACTGGATGATGTGCTTGGCGTTAAGGGATGAATATTTTGGAACTCTACTTTTTCTTCGTTTACACCTTTGCTTCTACGACAACGCACTTTACAATGAGGGGATTGTTTCATCCGTTCTAAACGCATCCGTTGTGGCAAATCCCCAAAGGACGACTCTCCAAATTTTGGTGAGAAAAAATAAGCAAAGATTGAAAAAAAAATTGTGACGATGAGGGAGCCAACAAAACTATTTTTCCTTGTTGTTTCTAGACGCGTTTTATCGGACGAATTTTTAAAATTTGATTTATAAACATTACGAAGAAATACGAAAAAACAAAAAATTACCCATAACGAAAATAGAATAAAACGCGTGGAGTCGCTCCGCTTTAAGAGGAAGATTATGACCACTATAGCTATAAAAGCAAGCAACGTCTCTTTCCATTCCGTCTTCTTCGCCATCGTTTTTTCTTTTTAGTGAAACTCAACGATATTGATTTTATCAAAGCTTCCTCTTGCGTTCTATGAAAAGAAAAAAGTCGCTTTTTCCCCGATCCCTCCTCTTATGATGTGTTGAAAGCATGAAGTGCGTACGCCCCACCCACCTTCATAGGATATCAGAAAAACGTTAAATAATTGTAAAAAAATATAAATACTACGCAACACTATTTTTTTTAATTATTCTTTAAATACTTTGTGGTATTTTGATGGGGTGGGTGGGAGATTGCGTAGGCCCTACTCTCCCTATGCTTTCAACGCTTCATAAGAGGGCGGGTAAGCTTTGTTCCATTTAATCGGTCCATTTTCGCCACCGTGTTCGATAAAACGCCGCCGAAAAAATGAGACCTTGGCTTATGAGCAACGTTACCATGGATGTTCCCCCGTAAGAAATCAAGGGCAAAGGAATCCCTACGACGGGGAGCACGCCCACAACCATGCCTATATTAATAAGAGCGTAAAAGGCAAACGAAAGCGACATACCCAAAATAAGCAAGCGGCGGAAAGTATTGCGCGCTTGAAAGGCGAGCGTCATATTAAAAAAAATCAAAAGGCCATAAAGAATAAGGAGGACAAGAACGCCTAAAAAGCCAAATTCTTCGCTGAGAAGCGTAAAAATGAAATCGGTATGTTTTTCCGGAAGAAAGTCAAGCGCGCCTTGCGTTCCATGCAAAAAACCTTTGCCCCAAAATCCGCCGGAACCTATGGCAATTTTGGATTGAATAATGTGATAGCCGCTTCCGAGGGGATCCCTTTCGGGATTGAAAAAGGTGAGAATGCGTTTTTTTTGATAATCCAGTAAAAAATTCCAAAAAAAAGGCAAGGCCGCACTAAATAGGACGGCGAGACTTGCGAAAAAAGTCCAGGGAACCTCTGCGAAAAAAAAGAGAACGCCTCCGCTTAAGAGTAAGAGCAGCGCCGTTCCTAAATCGGGTTGCTCTAACGTTAGAAGGACGGGGAGCGCAACAAAAAAAGAAGGAAGAATGAGCTTTTGTAAGAAGCTTGGCGCAGAAGGGTTTTGAATGTCGAAAGAATCGACAAGGGGGGCGTCGTGAAATATCCGCGCCAGGCCCAAAATTAAGGAGATGCGCATTAATTCTGAGGGTTGAAACTGGATAAACGCAAGGCGAATCCACCGCTGTGCGCCCATGCCGATGTGACCGCAGACCGCTGTTAGTAACAATAAGCCAAGCGAAAGAAAGTAAAGCCCATAAGCAAAGCTATACCACAAGCGAATGGGAGTTACAGAAATGAAAAGCATGGCGCCTAAACCAATCTGAAAACGGAGAAATTGCCGAAAACACCGAGGCGTAAAGTTGCCTTCGGCCGAATAAAGAAGGAGAAGACTTAGAGAAATAAGGGAGAAGAGCGTAACAAAAAAAAGAGGGGAAATTTTCAGACATTGTCTAAAACAAAAATAGCGATCGAGGAATAAAAGAATCTTAGAAAAACGCGAGCTTAAAATTTTCATAAGAGGATCAAAAACCTACACACGCCAATTCTGTTTTTTAAAAACTAGCAGTTTTTTTTTGGAAGGTCCGTTTTTTCAATAATTCAAAATCCGTTTCTTGCGAAAAAGTTCGCAAAATCAAGGCTCTTCCGCTTGAAAAGCTTTCACCTGAGAACTCGGCAAAACGATTTGTCCTACCATATGGGCGCTAAAAATGGGGTCTTTCGGTTGATTTTTTTTGCGGGCGTTTCCCAAAAATTTCCGAAATTCTTCTTGCGTTAAAATTTTTCCTTTCCGCTCCAAATCAAAACTCTGAAGAATAAAAATCCATGGAAGAAGTTGAAAGAGATGCCCTAAAAAATCCATCATATTTTGGTCGCGCCAAGAGCTTATCTCTAGAGAAACCGTCAAACGACTGAGGTCGGGATTCAATTTTTCTTCACCTTGCCACACCGTTTTGACAAGTCCTACACGATGCTGCGCCTTTAATTGATGCACAAGTTTCGAAAAGTTTTTCCCTTTTGAAGAAAAATTTTTTGAGAGAAATTTCGTAGGCAGATTAAGCTCTTTGAGTTGTTTTTGATACTCTTGTTCGTTCTTTTGAATGTCTTGCCATGCCTCATATTGTTCAGCCAGAACGTGCGCGGTTCTTTTTGCCTTTTGTTTGATGAGGATCGTTGTGATCCATAACGCACTTCCAAGCCCAAACGAGAGAACGACGCCTACACAGAGGCGAGGTCCCTTCGGATTGCGGCGAACGCTTTCCCAAGCGTTTGCAGCCGCTGAAGGCGTTTGTTTTTTTTGCAGTTTATGAAGTTTTTTGTAGAACCAGAGCTGGAACCTCATACTTTTTTCTCCTTCTTCTCTTTCTTCTCCTTCTTTTCTTTTCTTTTTTCGAACCGCTTCTTCTCCCTTTTTTCCTTTTTGGACTTGTCTCTTGCTTTTTCTGTTCTTTCTACTCTTTTGCTCGCCTTAGAGGAACGTCCTCTTTGTTTTTCTTGCGAAGGAACCGCAGAACCCAACATAATTTCCGTCTGAACAGAAAGATCCTCAACATCAAAAGAAACATGAAAAGACGCCTCTTGGGAAAGAAACACATCGGCAAGGTTGCGTGTATTCTCCTTTTGAATTTTTTTTAAGAGTTTTTCTGTTTGGGGGATCGTTATCTTGGCATCTTTATGGAGAGCCGAGGGAGAGAATTTGGTTTTTATAACGCCTCCTCCTTGGACCGGCGCGTTTTTTTGATACGACAAATGCTGCAAAAACTGTCCATGATGCAGGGCTCCAAAGACCTGAAGAAGCGTTGGAAAAGTAGGCGTATCGGCAGGATTTTGTGGGGCTTGGTACTTCCAAAGGAGGAGACTCGCTTTTTTCGCATCCTGTTTGTTTTTTAATTTTTGGAAATCTTTTTCGGAAAGGGGAAAGGCTGGAGCGCCCTCTGAAATGAGGACGGGGTCCCTTTTTTGATGTTCCAGGCGGATATCGGAAATATTTTGAACCGAAAATAAAAGGGCCGCTGCGCCAAAGGCCAAAGATCCCGCAAAAATGCTTTGTGAAAAGACGTAGGCCTTGCGGTGAAAATGAGCAGGCGCATAAGGAAAATAACGGGGTTTGTCTAGGAACGTCGGAAAAAAGCCCGCATCAAAAACGGGAACTTTAAGCGTTTCCGATAGATTCCTTAGCGCATCTCCTTCGATTTTCAAGCCCTCTTGTCTAAAAAAAGAAATGTTGCCCACGAGCGGATGCAAGGTTCGGTCAAGGTACTGAAACGTCTGCGCAATTTCATAATCCAGAGAAGAGGCCGCCGAGGAAAAAGGGGCCGGGATATCGCGCGCTATAACGAGAAATCCATCCAGACATATCGCAAGCAGGAGAGTCTTTTCCTGTTCATAAAGAAAACCACTCCAAAGATGGGGCCGCGACGTTTGTTTTAAAGCGCCTTCTGCGATGAGTCTTGGAACAATGTCCAAACTTTTTACCAAAAGCCCTTGTTGCAACACTGTTTGGATAACATTTTTTTGGATGTCGGAAAGGTCGCATTTTGTCCAAAAAAGCGAGCGCTGGGCGCTTTCTCCCAGGGAGATACATTTTGGCCCTAAAAGAATTTTTTGCGCCTCAGCTGCCCCTTCTTTTAAACGCTTTTTAAGGAGATATTGCTGAAAAAATGACAAATGATTCCGCTGAAGCGTTTCACTTTCTACGCGCAAAGGATTGCAAACAAAGCCCACCGTTGCAGGGTTGTTCTGTTTTAAAATTTCAAGAAGATCCTCTTCCTTGGTATTTTCAAAAACTTCGGAAAAAAGCAGGTGCTTTTTTCTAGAAAAAACAGCTTGGCTTCGCTGCCGGCCTAGATGGATGGTGACATGAACCATAGCGCTGAACTTCTTTCCGCCCCCCCCTCTTTTAAGGATTGTACAAAATAAAAAACAAAGCAAGAGAGGAGACGACGGTGTGTAAGTTCACACAATTTGAGACAGCGCGCGAGCGTCCTGACTTAAAAGATACTCTGTGGGAGCTTTACCTTTCAACCTAAAGTGGGAACGATAGTTGTTGTATTTCTATAACGCCTTTTCAAGC
>BNTO01000067.1 GCA_025996655.1 Alphaproteobacteria bacterium | reverse complement strand
AGCTGTTCTAGCTGTCGTTTCCGCAACAAAAAACTCCATTAATTTTAGCTGTTCTTTTTTGCTCAATTTGCAAGGTCTTACGTCCATACGCGCACCTTAACATAAAAATGTTAGGTGTCAGCCCCTTAATTTTTCCTCTATGTTTTTCGGATAACTAAGTGTTTCCTCTTCTTCCTCACAAGCCAGTGCTGCTAGAACAACAGTGGCTAATGCTCCTTGCCACACAAATGCGCGAATCTGGTCGCATAAGGCCCTGACCACATACGTAAAGGCCACGGCTTTCATCAGTTCGCCAATACAAAACCAAGCCTGGAAAGAAGAACGTGGCACAAAAGCTTGGGCTGACCTTGGGGCACAGAAGTTTCTATCCCGTTTTGGGCAGCAAAAACCTGCAACCCGTTAAAAAGGACTTGAAACGCAGAAGCTTGGGCTAGGATCCCTTGAACCTGTGCTATCTGGGTTCTCATTTGTCTGATCGTTTCGTCCATCTCTGGTGCTTTAGAGCAAAAACTGGGACCGTGCATACCTACGAAGACACAAAGGAGGACCGCATACTTTCTTGGAAAAACATTATAGTAACGAAAAAGAGGGACTACATTCGTTTTGTACCCCAAAAAAAATCAAAAAGGAAACACTTTTTTTGCTCTTTTTAAGGAGCATGAAGACAGCGTCTAAGAAGGCCGAAACGCTTGCGCTGAGTTTTGTAAAGCTTGCGCGAAACGTGTTTTTCTGCTTACATTGAGCTGTTCTGGATGGGAGTTGAAGTTTTTTTGAAATCTTTATTTTTATTAAGATTTTTTGTTTCTTAAAACATTTCCCCTCATTTTGATATTTTGTTCGCTGTACCGTTTTTATTGAGAGGAAAAAAAGAAGACATAATGACCGATTCGTTTTTTAAAGTTTATAAGGAAGAGTTTGACTTAGCTGGGCGAGCGTTCTCGCTTGAAACAGGCCACATCGCGCGGCAGGCCAACGGAGCCGTGGTGGCCCGTTACGGGGATACGGCGGTTTTGTGCACCGTCGTGGCGGCCAAGGAGGCAGCCCCCGAAGCGGATTTCTTCCCCCTTACCGTTCACTACCAAGAGAAAATGTATGCCGCAGGGCGCGTGCCGGGTGGTTTTTTCAAGAGGGAAAACAAACCTTCTGAGGCTGAAACCCTTATTTCGCGCCTGATTGATCGGCCTTTGCGCCCGTTGTTTCCCGAAAATTTCCATAACGAAGTGCAAATTATTTGTACCGTTCTTGCTTATGATCAAGACAATTCGCCCGATATTGTAGCCCTCGTCGGCGCTTCGGCGGCGTTGGCTTTGTCCGGGCTCCCCGTGAAAGAACTCGTCTGCGCCGCACGTGTAGGGTTTGTCAACGGGCAGTTTGTGCTGAACCCCACGCCGGAAGTTTTGGCGTCCAGTCAGCTGGATTTGGTAGTGGCCGGGACAGAAAGTGGGGTGCTGATGGTCGAATCCGAGGCGCAGCAATTGCCCGAAGCGACCATGCTTGACGCCGTCAAGTTTGGGCATGGCAGTTTCGCCCCCGTTCTCAAGGCGATCAAATCTCTTCAAAAGAAAGCGGGCTCCCCTGTTTGGGATTTGCCGCCCGAAGAAGCGGATTATGCGCGCATCAAAAAGGCGCTTCAAAAGTCTTCCGAGAAAGCGATCCGTAAGGCGCTTGCTATGAGAGAGAAGCTTGAGCGCTATGACGCCCTTGGGAATGTACTGAAACTCGAGCTTGAAAAATTAGGACCCGATAGCGACGCGCAGACGCGTTCGTTGACTAAGCGCGCCTTTGAAGATTTGGAATATGAATTTATGCGGGCGGATGTCTTGGGAAAGGGCCACCGCGTGGATGGGCGGACCTTGGACGAAGTCCGGCCTATTCAATGTGAAGTTGGTGTTCTGCCGCGCGTTCACGGGAGCGCGCTGTTCACACGTGGGGAAACGCAGGCCTTGGTTGTCACGACGCTAGGTTCCGGCGACGACGAGCAAATGACGGACAGTCTAACGGGCGGCCGCAAAGAAACATTTCTCATGCACTACAATTTTCCGCCTTACGCTGTTGGCGAAACAGGCCGCATGGCGGCGCCGGGACGGCGCGAAATTGGGCACGGACGCCTGGCCTGGCGCGCGCTTCATCCGCTCATTCCAGCGAAAGAAGCGTTCCCTTACACGGTTCGCCTCGTTTCCGAAATCACAGAATCCAACGGTTCCTCGTCCATGGCAAGCGTTTGCGGAGGCTCGCTGGCGCTTATGGATGCAGGCGTTCCTCTCGCGAAACCTGTGGCGGGGATTGCAATGGGGTTAGTGAAGGAAGTCGACAAGTTTGCCGTGTTGACGGATATTCAAGGCACCGAAGATCACCTGGGCGATATGGATTTCAAAGTCGCAGGAACGGCCGACGGCATTACCGCGCTGCAAATGGATATCAAAATTACAAGCATTACGTTTGAAATTATGGAAATCGCTTTGGAGCAGGCGCGCAAAGGCCGGCAACATATTGCCGAACAAATGAGCCAGGCGCTGACCGAAGCGCGAAAAACGCTGAACAAATTCGCGCCACAAATTGTGGGGATTCAAATTGACAAAGACAAAATTCGCGAGCTTATCGGCCCTGGCGGCAAAGTCATTCGCGAAATTTGCGACGCTACGGGCGCCAAGATTGATATTAGCGATGACGGCGAGGTCGCCGTTTTTGGGCAAGACCAGGCCTCTTTGGACGAAGCCGTGCGCCGGATTAATGACATTGTGGGCGAGCCAGAAGTTGGGCAAATCTATTCGGGGCCCGTTGTCAAAACGACGGATTTCGGTGCGTTTGTCAATTTCTATGGCAGCCGCGACGGCCTCGTTCATATCAGTGAAATTAGTACCGAACGCATTGAAAACGTGGAAGATGTCTTGCATGTTGGCGATATTGTCAAGGTCGTTTTCTTGGGATCCGACCCGCGTACCAAAAAATCACGGCTCAGCATTCGGGCCCTTACCCATCCGAGAGCGCCGAATGCGTCTTATGAGAGGAAGCCGCGGTCGGACGGCGATTGGGGCGACCGAAGCAACAGAGACGACCGGACGCCGCGCAGTGGCAATGACCGTCCGCCTTTCCGCGACCGCGGGGATCGAGGAGATAGAGGACCCAGAGGAGACCGCCGCGGCGGCGATAGACCTCCCAGGCGTTCATGACCCATCTTCCCGACTTTTCCTTCGAAGAACAGTGGGGCGCGCAAGAACGCATCGCGGGGCTTGATGAGGCGGGGCGGGGACCTTGGGCGGGCCCCGTCGTTGCGGCGGCGGTTATTGTTCTCGATAAACGCGCCTTTCTTCAAGAATTTTCGCACGTCAATGATTCTAAAAAGTTAACAGCAGCAAGGCGGGAAGTCCTTTTTGAACAGCTCCAAGAAAGCCCCTACCTTGCCGCCAGTGTAGGGCAGGCCTCCGTTGAAGAAATTGACAGCCTCAATATTTTAGAAGCCACATTTTTAGCAATGAAACGCGCGTTGGAGCCGCTTGGGGCCTCGGCATATTTGATTGATGGGAGCCTCAAATTGCCCGCAGAAAACATGAAGGGGCAAGCCATCGTTAAAGGGGATCAAAAAAGTTATAGCATCGCGGCTGCCTCCATTTTCGCGAAAGTCACGCGCGACCGCCTTATGAAACGTTTAGGCGCGGAGGTTCCGCCGTACGGCTGGGCTCAAAATATGGGCTATGGAACGGCGCAGCATCAGGCCGCCTTAGCCGAATGGGGCGTCACACCGCACCACCGCAAAAGCTACGCGCCCATTCGAAGAATATTGGAAAGCGCTTAACCCAGCTTTTTGCCTCGAATTCTTTTGGTATATACTCAAGCGTAGTAAGGACTGCGGATTTTTTGTAAACCTCTTAACATCAAGGGTTCCTTATGTCTGAAGATTTTTTTCTTGAGGAAAAATCCAGAGTCTGAGTCTTCTTGGGTATATGTACTTTCCTTTCATAACGGTTTTAGGATTGAGACGATATTTTTCAGCAAGCTGGATATGCTATTTCGAGACGAATTACCTCCATCGTTCGGACGCTCCTGTGTCAATCTGAATATTCCTTCTACTCTTCATAATAAGTTTTCTCAGAAATTACACCTAAAGAATCTGCCCACACACACTTGCAACGCAAACATCAAACAAAAATTCCTGGCAGATGGAGTGGGATTCGAACCCACGAAGGGGTTGCCCCCTTGCCGGTTTTCAAGACCGGTACCTTCAACCGCTCGGTCATCCATCCCCTAAGCTCCACGGACATTGTACCCCAATTTTTTCTTTTTGTATTTTTTCAAAAGCTGAGATATCCTCTGCCTTGAGGTGGTTTATTCTAAGGGATGTAAGGATGTTCTCGAACCCGCACCCGAGAAGGAATAAAAGCGTTTTGCTCGGGACGTCCCAACGGTCCTCGGAACGCTCCTTTTCCTTTGAAGGGCGCACCTACCCCTACACCCTTGTGATTTCTAAAAGAAAAACGACGGCGCTTTCTGTTTCTCACAAAGGCGTGAGGGTTCACACGAACAGGAAAGCCAAACTCAAAGACATCCAAACCTTTGTTGAATCCAAAGCATCGTTTATCCTCAAACATTTGAAAAGAATAGAACAAGATCAACAAAAACCTGAGACCCGAGCGTATTCCTTTCAAGACGGCGAGACTTTTTGGTATAGCGGCAAACCGTACACACTGTGCCTCAAGAAAGGTACCCCAAAAAAGATTGTCCTTCAGAAGGAAGATCTTGTAGTGACGGCGCTCAATTTTGATCCCAAAATTATTCGACCTCTTGTGTTGGCTTGGTATTTTGCCGAAGCCGATCGTATTTTCCGAGAAAGACTCGTCCTTTGTTTGAAGACGTTCAAAAAATACTCTTCCGTTCAGCCCACGCTTGTCATCAAACTTTTCAAAGGCAAATGGGGGCATATGACGAAAAAACGCGTGATGGCTTTAAATGTTCGCCTTATTTTAGGGGAGCCGAAACATTGGGATTCGGTGATTTATCACGAATTGGCTCATATCAAGCATTTTAATCATAGCCCTGCGTTTCATGATTTTTTAGAAAAACTCTACCCGAATCACCGAAAACTTCAAAAAGAAACGCATCAATTTTTAAAAAATTGTGGAAACCCGTTTATAATGGAGTGAGTGGTAAAACTGCAGAACGACGCGTCATGATCCTTTTCCAACAAACGCCCTTGGGACGTATGGGCATTGCTGAAGACGATGGCCAAATAGCGCATGTGTTTTTTGAAAAAGATTCCCCTTCTGTTGGAGACGAAGACGGCGAGGCGCCTGTGCTTCAGGAAGCTTTTCAACAATTAAACGCTTATTTTCAAGGTCGTTTAAAAACGTTTTCTCTGCCGCTTTGCTTGAAAGGAACCGTTTTTCAGCACAAAGTTTGGCAAGCTACTCTGCAATGCCCTTATGGGCGAACGACAACCTACAAAGATCTCGCTGTTTACATCAATAATCCGAAGGCTTCTAGAGCCGTTGGTCTGGCCCTTAACAAAAATCCGCTTCCCATTTTCATCCCCTGCCATCGCGTTCTTGGACGTTATGGGGATCTTACCGGGTACCGAGGCGGCCTCGCCCTCAAAGAAACATTACTTCAATGGGAGAGAGGGAAATATAGCTAAGCGGCTTGAAAAATTTGCAAAAAAAATGTAAACCCTATTAGTGATTTTTGTTAACGGTTTTAATTTGGCTTACAGTACAGATTTTAGAAAGAGGGTATTGGAACATTACGCGAAAAG
>BNTO01000066.1 GCA_025996655.1 Alphaproteobacteria bacterium | reverse complement strand
TTAACGCCGAAAAGTCTTTGAAACGTTACAGGTTTTTTCATGATTTTGTTGTAGGTGAGCATGATAGACTCTATTTTGTCTGAGGATCTAAGCCTTTTTATCAAATCTTTGCCCTTTTTGCACCTTTCACAGAAGGTCTAATCAATGACTGACCGGCTAAAGCCGGTAGTATGATCTCCCTCCTAAAGGAATCCTTAGGAGGATAAATCCCTGTCCCAAACTTTAAAAGTGTCGTCGGATTCTTGCTTCGAGATGTTGGCCCCAATCTTTCCTAGGCAACGCTATAACATGTCCGTTTTTTCAGCGCAAAATTTGTGATTCCGCCTAAAGGCGAAGGTTTATACCCGGCCCAGTGGAAATTAATGCAAAGGCAAAACGAGTCTGTCCCCCTTTTTCCAAAGCTTTTTTGTAAAAGGATCGGGCCTATGGAAGATTTTTTTTCAAAAAAATACTTTCGATTCTTTGCCTTTGTTGCTTAAAACATAGCCCGTTTAGATTTTCATCGTCGTATGGTACACTTCGACCAGATTAGCCAGCTGGGCGCGCGTTCTGAGGAGGGGGGGGAGTTGCAAACCTTTTTTTCAGGAACGGATCGGGATGTGTTTCTCCCCCTTATGTCCGCGCAGTTTTTTGAAGTCACCCCATCTATTCTCAAAAATGTAACGGTGCCCCTAAAGAAAGGAAAAAATATGAGCGTCCATCCGCAAGACAAAAAATATACCGCTGATTCTATTAAAGTTTTAAAAGGGCTGGACGCCGTCCGGAAGCGTCCGGGCATGTATATTGGCGATACCGATGACGGGACAGGCCTTCATCACCTTGTCTACGAAGTTTTGGATAACGCCATTGACGAGGCGTTGGCGGGCTATTGCGACGACATTACCGTCATCTTGCACACCGACGGCTCCGCCTCCATTCGCGATAATGGCCGCGGAATCCCTGTAGATATGCATGCAGAAATGGGCGTTGCCGCCGCCGAAGTCATCATGACGCAACTCCACGCCGGCGGAAAATTTGACCAAAATTCCTACAAAGTTTCGGGAGGACTCCACGGCGTTGGCGTTTCGGTCGTCAATGCGCTTTCAAGTACGCTGGACCTTACCATTTGGCGCGACGGCTCCCAGCATCACATGACTTTTCACGATGGCGTTCCGGCCGCCTCTTTAGCCGTTGTGGGGGAGGCCCACGGGCAACAAGGCACGTTGGTGCGTTTTTGGCCTTCGGCTGAAATTTTTAAAGATGTCGAATTTCAGTGTGCCACGTTGGAACAGCGCATTCGCGAATTAGCCTTTTTAAATTCGGGCGTCAAAATCACGCTCAAAGATGAACGCCCTATTCCAGCTTATGAGCATACGCTGCATTATGAGGGGGGCTTGCGCGAATTTGTGAAATATCTCGACCGCAGTAAGACGTCCCTGCAAGCAAAAATGATTGAAATCCATAGCGTTAAGGACGATATTACGGTCGATTGTGTGATGGAATGGACGGATTGCTATCACGAAAATATTTTGTGTTTTACGAACAATATTCCCCAGCGCGATGGTGGCACGCATTTGGCTGGGTTTAAAAACGCTTTAACGCGTTCGCTGACGAGTTATCTCAACAAAACGCAAAACAGCAAAACGCAAAACAAAAATAAAAACCTTATGTCTACTGTGACGGGCGAAGATATTCGCGAAGGCCTCACCTGCGTTTTGTCCCTTAAAGTTCCCGACCCCAAATTTTCGTCCCAAACCAAAAATAAACTTGTTTCCTCCGAAGTGCGACCTCATGTGGAAGGCGCTGTCTCAGAGGCCTTGGATTTGTGGCTGGAAGAAAATCCGGCACTTGCTAAGATTATTGTCAACAAAGTCTTAGAAGCCGCCGCGGCGCGCGAGGCCGCTCGCAACGCTCGCGAATTAACGCGGCGGAAAAACGTCCTTGATGTGGCTTCGCTCCCTGGGAAATTGGCGGATTGTCAAGAAAGAGATCCTGCCCTTAGTGAATTAATTATTGTGGAAGGGAAATCCGCCGGGGGAAACGCCAAACAAGGGCGTGACCGAAAATTTCAAGCCATTTTGCCTTTGCGCGGGAAAATTTTAAATATTGAAAGGGCGCGGTTTGACAGAATGTTGTCATCCGAGGAAATTGGCACGCTTATTACGGCCCTCGGCACAGGCATTGGCCAAGAGGAATTTAATCCTTCCAAAGTGCGCTATCACAAAATCATTATCGCAACGGATGCGGATGTCGACGGAAGCCATATCCGCACGCTTTTACTCACGTTTTTTTATAGGCAAATGCGGCCTCTTATTGAGTCGGGGTACATTTACATTGCGCAGCCGCCTCTTTACCGCGTAAAAAAAGGAAATTCCGAAGTTTTTCTTAAAGATGAGCATGCTATGGATGCTTATTTGCTGAATTTAGCCAGGCAAGAAGGCACCTTTGAAGGCGGCGACATTTTTAGAATCCACACGACGTTCGCTATTTTGGCGAAAGTTTTGCGGCGTTTTCCGAATGCCACACTTTTGGAACAGCTTTGGTTTGAAGGTTACTTTGAAAATCCGAAAGAAACGAACCTTGACAATATTGTAAAGCGCCTTACACGTATCGATGAATCTTCGCGAGCCCAATGGACCGTGACGCGAAAAGGGACGGCGGAGGGCGCGCCCTTGGGCCTGTTGTTGTCGCGCGTTGTAGCCGAAGTACTTGAAACGTGGGAATTTGACGATGCCATTTTGGATATGCCGGAGATTCATAACTTGCTCACAACGCAGTCCGAAATTCGCGAACTTTTTCAAGACGGGCCGGCCCTTTATTTCGCAAAAGACGGTACAAAAATTCCTATGCATGGCCCCACGCAATTGATTCAATTTTTGATGACGAAAAGCCGCAAAGGGTTGGCCATCAATCGTTATAAGGGACTTGGCGAAATGGATCCGGAACAACTTTGGTCAACAACGTTAGATCCCAATTCGCGGACGCTTTTGCAGGTTAAAATCAATCATTTTGAAGAGGCGAGTGATATTTTTTCCATCTTGATGGGCGATATTGTTGAGCCACGGAGAGATTTCATCCAACAAAATGCAGACAAAGTTGTGAATTTGGATACGTGAGCAAAAGGTTGTAAAAAAGAAAAAAGAGGCACTTTTCGGATTTTCTAGAATTTGCTTATTCAATATTTTTCAACTCTTTAAAGGCAGAGTATGATAGAATAAATTTAAGGAGAAGAGGTTTTTGTTCTTTAACATAAAGTCCTAGAGACAGGACAAAGCGAGAGTTTTCTAGAAAAACGTTAAAAGGAAGATAGAAAGTTGGAAAGCCGCGACAATGAAAAAGTTAAAGAACGTTTGAAAACGAAAAAGATGAGGAATGGGGGGATCTTTGCCTTTTTGTCTTTCTTTTTACTCGGCAACTCTTGCCAGGCAGCAGCTCAAGCGCTGCCGTCTTTGGCAACGCTTCCTCCTTTTTTTGGCGTTTTGTTGTCCATCGCGCTTTGCCCGCTCCTCGTCCCTGCGGTATGGAAAAAGTTTGACAATTGGATTTTGGCCGTGTGGGCCCTGTTTTCTGTGGGGCTGTGCGAAATGTCTTTAGGAATTTCTCCGACGATTCGCATGCTTTCCAATATTATGATCAAAGATTACGTGCCTTTCATTCTCTTGATCGTTACCATGTACGTTGTAAGCGGCGGAATTCATATTGATATCCATCGCGTAGGAACAACAAAAATCAACACAATTCTTTTTATTGTGGGCGAAATTCTAGCCAATCTTATGGGGACAACGGGGACCTCCATGCTTTTGTTGCGGCCGCTACTCGAAATCAATAAACACAGGCATTATAAAGCCCATACCGTTATTTTCTTTATTTTTTTCGTTTCCAATATTGGCGGCTGTTTACTTCCTTTTGGAGACCCACCTTTGTTTTTGGGCTACTTAAAAGGCGTGCAGTTTTTTTGGACGGCCAAACACATTTTCCCATTTTTCTTATTGACATCGGTTCTTCTTCTTCTCTTTTATATCTTCCTTGATAAGAGATTTCTTGCCAAAGAGCGAAAAATCCTCCATGACGAAGCCGAAACTCTCGAGTTACAAAAGGGCCCTGCCGTAGAAGTGACGGGATCCCTCAATATCTTTTTAATGTTTGTTGTAGTCGGATTCGTTGCGTGGACGGGGACGTTACCTCAAAAAGTCGTGGCCCGAATTTTTGGCGCCCCTTTGTTTATGAGTAACCTTTTGCAAAATGGTGGGCTTATAGGCATCTCGCTTATTTCTCTCCTTTTTTCGCCTAAAATCTGCGGACATTCTCTTCGTAAAATCAACCGTTTTTCGTGGGAGCCCCTTTCGGAAGTGGCGCGTTATTTTGTGGCTATTTTTATTACCATAGCGCCTATTAATGCCATGCTCAAAGGCGAGCACGAATTTTTTCAACCGGTATGCCACATGCTTTTACACGCGGAGCATGCGCCTTTTTTGTATTTTTGGTGCGTCAGTCCCTTTTCGGCCTTTTTGGATAATGCCCCAACCTATCTTGTTTTTTTCAAAATGGCGGGCGGAAACGCGCAGTATCTCATGAATGAAGGCGCTCGCATTCTCATGGCCATTTCTGCTAGCTCTGTGTTTATGGGCGCCCTTACATATATAGGCAACGCACCGAATTTCATGGTAAAAAGCATTGCGACGCAGTATGGCGTTCGTATGCCAAGTTTCTTTGGTTATATGGCGTGGTCTTGTAGCATTTTGCTTCCCATTTTGTTGCTTGTTTCGTTTATATTTTTGTATTAGGAAATGGAGCCGGGAATTTTATGGAGGACGTTTTAGACTTCGTTCTTGCTTGGGGGACAAGCCTTCCGCCCGAAGTCGTCTCGGTCTTTGTGTTGTTTTTTTCCCTGGCGGCTCTTTCCCTTTTTCACAAAATCTTCGGGCTTACAGGCCTTTATCTTTATAATGCCCTGGCGATTTGTCTGGCAAATATTCAAATTTTGCACATTACGCACTATTCTTTTTTTTCGTCTCCTACCCCATTAGGAACCGTTTTGTTCACAACAACTTTTTTCGCCAACACCCTCATGACGAATCTCTACGGCGCAAAGGCCGCACGCCGCGGCATTCTCTTAAGTTTCCTGGCTTATAGCTTTTTTGCGTTCAGTATGATTCTTTCCCTTCTGCATGTCCCCGTGATTGGTGAGGGCGGTGAGGCGCAGGATGCGTCGGCGCGCCCGGATGCCTTCCTTTTGCAAGCGCAAAAAAATTACGAAGCCATAAAATGCCTCTTTCTTCCGTCTTTGCGCATTTTAGGCGCCAGCCTTTTCGCCTTTGCTGCGAGCCAATTAACGTCGGTCGCAACTTTCCAAAGGCTCAAAAAGGGAACAAAAGGCCACCTTCTCGGCCTCAGACACGGCGCCTCCATATTTCTTTCAAGTTTTGTCGACCACTTTTTGTTTAGCTACTTGGCGTTTTTTCTTTTCGTGACGCCAAAACCTTCGCTGACCATGCTTTGGATGGGTTACGGCCTCGATTCCTTTATTCTCCGTTACGTCGTTATTGGCGTTTGCGTCCTTATTCCTTACTTAAAAAACGTGTTCTTTCACTCAAAAAAAGTCTGAAAAGAACGAACTAAAAAAAAGTTAAAACGACCTCTTGCTTTTTGTGCAGAAAAAAGTGAAAAAAAGCGTTTTTGTTAATTTCAGCGGAATCTCAGTTGAATTTGCCGGATCCGGGGAACCTGTCTTATTTGTATCAGTTCTCAAATTATTGCTCCGATACGCGACGAATGGCTTCTTCGACTTCTCTGGCCTCGCGACGGGCAGCTTCAGCTAAGGAGGCATGATAATTGACTTCGCGCCATCTTGGATTAAACTCTGGATGGATATGTTGTTTAGGGCCCTGTTGAACCCTAACAGCTCACCCCCCGAAGAAGAGCAAGAATGAGTTTTGCAAAATTTTTGTCGTAAAATCCGATTTTTAAAAGGAGAAAGTACGAAAAAGTTTCCTTTTTGACCTTTATCTTCCCTTTTTGTCA
>BNTO01000065.1 GCA_025996655.1 Alphaproteobacteria bacterium | reverse complement strand
CCACGCCACGCTTCGCTTTCCATTTTTTTTGCCGAACAAACAAGTTTGCGTGTGTTGCTTTTTTGCGAAAAAGTTTCTTTGGCGTTGGGATGGATGGGGCGCCGAACGGTCGGAAGCTCGATGTGCTTTTTCCCCGACAAATAATCCGCGGTAAGACTGGCGTCGGCTTTCAAAATATCCGAAAGTTCCCCTTGGGCCAAAATTTCTCCGCCCTGCGTCCCTGCACCTGGACCAATGTCGACAATCCAATCGGCGCTGCGAATAGCGTCTTCATCATGCTCGACGACCACAATCGTGTTGCCCAGATCTCTTAAATTGCGAATGGCCTCTAAAAGGCGATCATTGTCGCGCTGGTGAAGGCCAATGGAGGGTTCATCCAAAACATACAAAACGCCCGTGAGCCCCGAACCAATTTGTGACGCCAACCGAATACGCTGGCTTTCTCCCCCCGACAACGTGTTAGAACTTCGCGAAAGCGTCAAATAATCAAGCCCCACATTTTTGAGAAATTTTAGGCGATCGAGAATGCCCTGAAGAACCTTTTCGGCAATGTGTTGTTGCTTTTCGGACAATTCCAAAGAATGAACCCAATCAAAAGCCTCTTCTACCGAAAAATTCGTGATCTCAGCAATATTTTTTCCTTGAATCTTGACGCACAACGCCTCGGGTTTGAGGCGTGCCCCCTCACACTGCGAGCATACGCACGTTTTTTGGAGAGGAACCAAAATCTCGCGAAGACTCTCACTTTCGGGCTCATGAAAGCGCCTCAAAAGAATATTCATCACGCCTTCAAAAGGTTTCTTAAAATGGTATACCTTATGGCGGGCGCGAATCGTCATGGGCACCGGGACGCCGTCGGTTCCGTACAAAATCAAATTTTGATGTTCCTCGGCCAAGTCGCCAAAAGGCTTTGTTTCGGAAAAACCAAATTGGCGCGCCATGGCTTCCAGCAAATGCTGATAATAAGAGCGAATGGAGCGCATGCGATAGATCGAATGGATCTCGTCGGTGAGGCATCCCACCGCTCCTTGGTTGATGCTAAGAGTCCAATTAATAACCAAATGCGGATCAAACTTGACTTCCATTCCAAGCCCGCCACACCTGGGGCACGCGCCTTGAGGACCATTAAAAGAAAAAAGACGCGGTTCAATTTCTTCAAGAGAAAAGCCGCTGACGGGGCACGCGAATTTTTCGGACAAAATAATCATCGGGGCGTCTTTTTTGTCCTTTAGCTCAATCCAAACCAAGCCGTCCGCTATTTTTAACGCGGCCTCAAGAGACGCGACCAGTCGCGTTTTCCAGGCACCCAGAAAAATCTCCTTTTGGGGCACAACGAGGCGATCGACAACAACGGCGATGGTGTGTTTATCATTTTTTTCGAGCGCAGGAACCGAATCAATGGTATAAAACGCATCATCAATTTTAACGCGCTGGAAGCCCTGTTTGATAAGATTTTGCAAATCTTTGCGATACTCCCCCTTGCGCTCGCGGACCACGGGCGCTAACAAATAAAATTTCGTCCCCTCTTCCAAGTGCAAAATGCGCTCCACCATTTGGTCGACAGACTGCGCCTCAATAGGCAAGCCCGTCGCCGGGGAATAAGGCACGCCAATACGCGCGAAAAGCAAGCGCATATAATCGTAAATTTCCGTTACGGTGCCGACGGTCGAACGCGGATTGTGTGAGCGCGTTTTTTGATCAATAGAAATGGCGGGACTCAGGCCATCAATCGAGTCTACATCCGGCTTATCCATCATATGCAAAAATTGACGCGCATACGACGAAAGGCTTTCGACATAGCGCCGCTGTCCCTCCGCGTAAAGCGTATCAAACGCAAGGGACGATTTCCCCGAACCGCTGACGCCTGTGATCACAACAAATTTATCGCGCGGAATGTCGAGACTTATATTTTTCAAGTTATGTGTTCGGGCTCCCCGAATTGAAATCTCAGAATGCATCTTTGTTCGTAGTTATCCTCGGCCGACACGCTATTATACAGAATTTTGGAGCGGAAAGAAAAGGAAAAGAAGCTCATTAATCTGCCAATACTTAAGAAACGAACTTCGGCCGCCTAAGCAAACATTTTATTAAAACAATAACTGTTTTATTCCTGAAAATAAAATATCCAATTAGAAAATTATTAATTTTTATTTGTTTATATAATATATAGTGTTGTTTTTATAGGTGGAAAAATGTTTTTTTGTTTTAAGAAACTCTTCTTTTGTTTTTGTTCTGCGCTTTTTTGTGTTCATTTAAGTTACGGATCCAAGGCGAGTAGAGAAGCAGGAATCCAAGCCCTTCAAGAGACTCATGCCCATGGTTTTCAAAGAGAAGCTCTAGAGCCGTACGTCCCTAAGCTCAAAAGTTTTGGAGAGGACCTACTCGGTATTGTGCAAGACAAATATCGTGTTGATGCATCGGATTGGAACCAAATTCGCCAAGTGGCAAAAAACATGGATCCCGATCAGAGAATGACTCTTTATTCAGTCAATCTTGAAGTTGAACAATGCAAAACCCTTTCTCATTTTATAGAATGTCTGTTAGCTGATGTTTTCGACCCTGCTGTGCAGTTTACCCCTCAAAGCGAGAGACTCACTTATCCTTGCTCCTTCGAAGCGTTGTTTCAGGTGTGTGAGTCTCTTGAGGAAAGATACGTTGTTGACAGAGGCTGTCTTTTGCAAAAAATCGGTTAATAGACACTGAATTGTTCGAAAAGTTTTACAACAGAAGTTGCGCTTTTGAGAGGGGGAGCACTTTTGTTGTAGAGAATTTGTAAGGAATCTTAGGCGAAAATTTGAAGGGTTTCCTCCTTTTTAACAGCCGCATTGAAAGACGGTTATATTTTTTGTAGCGTGGAGTCAAGTTTTCGGGCCTAGCGCGAGGGGCGCGCCGTTTTTTTGAAGGCGTAAACTTGGCTTTTTCTTTTTCGTTTTCCACGTTTGAGCAAGGGGGCGGCGCACCACGCGTGGGAACGCTTGTGACGCCGCACGGCGCTTTGGAAACGCCCGCTTTTATTTTTTGTGCCACAAAAGGGGCCATCAAAGGTCTCACCATGGAGGAAATGCGTCTTGCGCAGACACAAATCATTTTGGCCAATACGTTTCATCTCCTTCTTTCGCCGGGGCCCGACATTGTTCAAAATTTAGGCGGGCTGGCCAAAATGGCGGGCTGGGGCGGCCCAACACTAACCGATTCTGGGGGATACCAAATTTTTAGTATGGGCTATGGGTCGGTTTCTGAGGAAATTAAGGGAACGCGGCGCTTTCCAGGCGCAAAGTCCCATGTGAAAATTCACGAAGAAGGCGCAGAATTTCGCGCGTGTCACACCGGCGAAAAGATTTTTTTAACGCCCGAACGTTCCACAGACATTCAAAGAAAAATAGGGGCGGATCTTATTGTCGCTTTTGATGAATGTACGCCTTATCATGTCGAGCGCGCCTACACCGAAGAAGCGCTGCGCCGCAGTCATCGTTGGGAAAAACGCAGCTTGACGCATTTCAAAAAATTGGAAAAGGAACCGGCGGGAAATCAGCCCCCTCAGCATCCCCAGGCGCTTTATGGTGTTGTTCAGGGAGGCGTTTATGAGGATTTGCGCCGCGAAAGTTGCGATTTTGTGAATCAAGAGGATTTTTTCGGGCACGCCATTGGCGGTTCGCTTGGCGAAAACAAAACGCAAATGCAAGAGGTTGTTGGCTTGACACGCGGCCTTTTGCGTAATGATCGCCCTGTCCATCTTTTGGGCATTGGGCGTATTGACGATATTTTTCACGGCGTCGCCTTAGGGATAGATACGTTTGATTGCGTCCACCCCACGCGTATCGCGCGCCATGGCGGGGCTCTCGTAAAAGCAAAGGAGCGCGCTCGCTGCGTTGGTGCGGCCTCCCAGCGCGAGCATATCCCTTTACACAACAGCATTTTTTGCGGGGACGCAACAGCGATTGAGGAGGACTGCGCTTGTGTGACGTGTCAACACTACAGCCGTGGCTATGTGCACCATCTTCTTAAAAACAAGGAGATGCTGGGGCCCATCTTAATCGCGCGGCATAATGTTTATTTTATGAACGCCCTCATGGCCGATATTCGTCAAGCGATTCCGGCGGGTACGCTCGCCCAAGTTCGAGAAAAATGGTTGGGGTATGCCTAAGGAAGGATAATTTCTTAGAACCTGTCTTCACAAAAGGAAAAACTCGGCAGAAACGCTGAAGTTTTGAGATGATTTTTGGATAACTCAAGGGCTTTAGACGGCTTGCATAAATTTTAGAAATTGCCCTAAATCGACTGCATCTGTATCCCTTTTACGAAGGCTTGCGAACTTGTGAAGACAGGTTCTTAGAAAATGAGTATAATTATGGCAAAGGAAGTTGTTAAAAAAACGCATGGATTCCCCTCCTTATAAAGGCATGATTATCGCTCTTTCGGCGCCTTCTGGAACGGGGAAGACGACCGTCGCAACCAAGGTCTTGCGAAAAATTCCGGGCATTGTTCGCTCTGTTTCTCTCAATACGCGCCCACCAAGACCCTTGGAAATCCATGGGGTTGACTATATTTTTGTGTCAGAAGACGAGTTTGACGACAATATTAAAAAAGGCAATTTGATAGAGTTTGTTGAAATTTATGGATTCAGACGCGGAACGCCCAAAGACACGTTACTTGAAAGTAGGGAACGAGGGCTCGATACGCTTTGCATCATTGAATGGACTGGCATGAAGCACCTTAAAGAACACTTTGGACCAAGCGTTGTTTCTATTTTTTTGCTTCCTCCCTCTTTGGAAAAATTAAGACTCCGCCTTATAACGCGCGCGCAAGATTCAAACGAGGAAATAGAACGACGGCTGGCTTTGGCTCAAGAGGAAATGACAAATGCAGCAGATTACGATCATGTTGTTCTTAACGATGATCTCAACGTATGTGTTAGAAAAGTTGTCAAAATTATCAAAAATGAAAGAAAACGCTGCTAAGCCCTTTAAGGACGTAGGGCCAACACCTAACAGCTATCCATTTCTCTCTATACTCCAGCCCATTTGAGGACCATAAGCATGGAGGGTGCCCATTGGATGTGTTTTATATAGTTAAGGATGTCATGTTTCATGTCTACTGTTGGCCTTGTGGAGATTTTGTTGTTCTTGAGAAAAAGCTCTTTTCTCATCTTCTGAAAATCAGCAAAACTGCCGTAATAATCCGTTTCTAGCTCTTTAGCAAAAAGCTCCGAAATATCAGGGCTACTATTTTCATCATCAAAATCGTTATGGGACACCCCCTAATCACCGCCAAAGGCACATTTCGAGCTTGTCCCAGTATTTTTCTGTAACCACAATCCGCGAGTATTGCTGTTAATTTTCCTCTTTCAATTGCATGAGCGATAGCATTCCTGGAAGCAAGATTATTAACGATAACTTCAACAGAAAATTCATTTTTTAAAGGGGACCATGGCTCTAACTTTTGCCATTGTAATAAAGGCTCGAGTTGCAAAGCCACAACCAGAGAAATTGTGATGAACATATATACTCACGGGTTTAGGACCTTCTTCCCAAAGAAGGCCAACAACATTTTCTGCCTACCTAACGCTTAAAGCGTAATATTTTCTATTTGTTTCGGCAATGGATTTTTGAAGGGAAGGGTCAAACGCTTTTTTGTATTCAGAGTTCAATTCTTCGTATACTTCAGAAGGTAATTTTTGATCGAAGCTAATAGGATTACATACTTGAGCAAAATATTTTACGGGGAAATAAAATAAAAAAATCATTCAGAAACCATATCCCTCTTACTGTTGCTGCGTACTTTTCACTTGAATCAAAATCCTCTTTTTTGGGGAAACCCAATCTTTTCAGTTTTTCAACATGCTCAGCCTTAAGCTTTTCAAGCTGTACCGTAAACATCCTATTTTTAGCGTCCTTCCCTTCTATAAAAGCTGTATTCCCATTCGCAGAATAATGTATAGCTAAGCGGCCTGAAAATATTGCATCTTTGCGATCTCCTCCGATATATTGTAACAACTTACCTTCACAGCCTCTTCTAACGTTTTAAAATACTTTGAAACAGCCCGGACTCTTCCCTTTAATG
>BNTO01000064.1 GCA_025996655.1 Alphaproteobacteria bacterium | reverse complement strand
TGAAACGCTTGGGGGGATTTTTACGCGCTTGATTGACCGTAACACCACCATCCCAACGCATAAAAGCCAGGTTTTCTCCACGGCTGCGGATAATCAAACCGCCGTGACCATCAGCGTCTACCAAGGCGAGCGCGAGATGGCGAGCGAAAATAAATTGCTGGGGCAGTTTAATTTGGAGGGCATTCCTCCTGCGCCACGGGGCATTCCGCAAATCGAGGTGAGTTTTGATATTGACGCGAACGGCATCGTGCAAGTTTCCGCCAAAGATAAGGCCACCGGCAAAGAGCAGCAAATCCGCATTCAGTCTTCCGGCGGGCTTTCCGAAGCGGACATACAAAAGATGATTAAAGATGCCGAAATGAACGCCGCCGCCGACAAAGAACGCAAGGAACTTGTGGAAACGCGGAACCATGCCGAGACGCTGTTGGCGAGCACGGAGAAATCTTTGGCCGAGTACGGAAGCGCGGTGACAGCGGAAGAAAAAGAGGCGATTGAGAAAAATATGGAGGCGCTACGCGAGGCCCTGAAAGGAGAGGACCAGGCGGCGCTGCAGGAGGCTGCAAACGCTTTGTCGCAATCGTCGATGAAATTGGGCGAGGCGATGTACAAAAAGCAACAGCAAGAGCAGGCGCAACAGGCTTCGACTTCTGAGAGCACGGAACCAAAAGAAGGCGAGACCGTAGAGGGTGAAGCCGCTGCGAGCTAAGGGGGCACTAAGGTGCTTTTAAAAAGGCTGAAGCGCCTCGGGCGCAGCAGCCCTCAAGGTTTTGGGTCATTCTCAGATTCTGGGTCGATCCTCCCATAGACCAAAATATACGGGGTGACGGAAGATGCGTCCTCTCCCGTGTCCGACTGCGAATTTTCGGAAGAGGGTTTTCCGGCCTCTGTTGACCTGTACATGTCCGGAGGATTCGGTGACGGGTTCGACGAATTGTTGTCTTTTTTATACCACAGGCCCGATTGAGTATCTAGGACATAAGCATAATAGTGACCAGATTTTATCGATCCCCAATGGATTATAACGGCAATTATCTGATACATTTGTTGAGTTCCCATGGTATCCTTTACGTAGTGAGACATATCCAATTTATCAGGGAACGAAACTTTGCCGGGCAATTTCTTTTTTTTCCATTCAAATTCCTTTGTCGTAGGGTCCTGAACCAATTCGTAGTTGTATCGCTTCAGATGTATCCATAGCACCGCTGGAAGGCTTAAAAACTTCGTCTGTTTTGTAGCGGCAACGTCTCTTTGGCATCCAGAGCACTTGTAAAGATTCTTGTCGTCCAACTCTCCCGGTGCTGTGTACTGTTCCAAACACTGTTCCAAACACTGTTTCGGACTTTCCTTTACGGTAAGCATAGTAACTGGAGCTAGGTCATAACGACTGGAAATTTTTTTGCAGTTCGGACAGCTGGTATCAGTAGCTTCCGCCCCCACTAAAACATTGCTCACAGCAGAGTTGTAGACGGCTTTAGGTAGAGCCTGATCAAGAGCGATAAGAAAATTTTCAAAAAATTCCTTAGTATCCGCTTGTCCTTCATGTTTAAAACCAAAAGGCTCTAAAGAATCTAAGAAAGCTCTGATAGTTGTCTCACTTGCTCCTCTTCCGCTCTTTTCTCGAAACAAGGTTTGCGTTTTCCTTATGAAATTGTTCCTGGCATTTCTGTAAGTGTCTGTATCTTCAAAGCCACGCCCTATCTTCATATCCAATATCGGTTGTCTAAATTGTGTGATGCTATGCAATACCTCAAGACAGGCGTTGATATAGCAAGTAGTTCCCAAATTTATAAGGCCATGATTTCCAGGGGAGGTCCCTTCGAACATTCTTTCAAGTGTCTCTTTAGCTTCATCTTTTAATCTTTTTTGGTTGTCTTTATCCTCTTGTTCAAGTTCTTCCTTCGTTTTACGGCTTAATTGTGAAGACTCTTGTCTTAAGGTTTTCTCTTCTTGCAATTTTTCTTCTGTCGTTTCCGTTCCTAAATGCAAGAACTCTTTTCTTAAAGCCCTGATGCGTTCTTCGCTAAATCCCAGAACGTTACCGTATATTTCGATGTCGCTTGCCGCTGCGTCGACTTTAGTTTTTTGTGTCGCGTTGTTTTTTACTTTCGCCTTTAACCTTTCCAAAACTTTCTTAATGACATCCTTGAGGTTTGGTGTTTCGCCATTTTCTATTTGTGTCCAAATTTCGTCAGCAACAAGCTCTAACAAAATATAATTTCTGTGCTCTGGCTTATGACGAATATCCAAGAATTCATGTTTTCCAGGCCTATGGTTGGGATTAGAAATTTCTCTAAAAACTTCTATGGAGGGCGTACTCTGCGTTCCGTCTCCAAGCGTTCTCCCCTCCTGAAACCATGCCTCTGGAGGCGCCAGTTGTCTTTGCGCGGCTAAATTCTGTGTAAATACATCTTGGTAGTTTCTACCCAGCGCCAGCGCCGGAAACATCACAAAAATAATTAAAATTTTCTTTGCCATAATATTGAAAGCCGTTAATGAAGGCAACATGTCTTATTGTAACACATTAAGAGCCCTCATGAGAAACGGTTAATAGAAAATTTTCTAAACTATTTTTAATATTTGGACTTGGCTCTGTTAGCGAAAATTTTAATACGTGGCAATAGGGCAAAAAATCCCGCCTCGGGAAAAAGCCTTATGTTAGGATGAGAAGGGCCCCCCTCTTATAAAAATTTATGTGCGGAATTTTTGGCGTTGTTTCCGATCTGCCTCTTGTGGATGTGCTCCTCAAGGGGCTCAAACGTCTAGAATATCGCGGCTACGACTCCGCCGGAGTTGCCCTTGAGGGGGCGCACGGCCTTTTCCTCGAGCGGACGGTAGGCCGTATTGAGTCTTTGCGCTCCGCCCTCGAGGAAGCGTCTCGCGGCATTTTTCAAGACGCCTCTATAGGTATAGCGCATTCACGCTGGGCGACGCACGGCGCTGTAACGGAGGCGAATGCGCACCCGCAATCCGACGGGGAAACGGCCCTTGTTCATAATGGCATTTTCGAAAATCACACCGAACTCCGCGCCTTTTTCCCTCAAAAAAAATGGGAAAGTGAGACCGACACGGAAACGTTGATCCCTTTTATTTCTGAAAAAATTCGCCAGAGGCGCGCTTTCCTCACGGCCGTTCGCGAAAGTTTGGACATGGTTCGGGGCGGGTATGCGCTGTTGATTATCAACAAAAACTTCCCGCAACAGTTGATTGTCGCCAAAAACGGGAACCCCGTTACGGTGGGGCGTGGGAAAGGCGCTTTTTCGAAAAGCTTTTTCGTTTCGTCGGATTGCGCGGCCATGGCGCCGTGGATCGGTGAAAAAGCGGATTTAGAAGATGGGGAGCTGTGCCTGATTCAAAAAGGCCCCACGGAAAGTAAGTGCTCTTTTTTCGATTCTAGGGGCGTACCCCTTGCCAAAGATTGGGAGCCTTTCGTTTTCGCCGACAATGATTGTGACGAAACGGATGATTTTGCGTTGAAGGAAATTCATGAGCAGCCGGGCCTCATTAAAGAAAGGATCGCCGCCTTTGATCAAGGCGCTTTTGCCAACTGGGGGGCGCGCTTGGCCGCCAAGGACGCGCTTAATTTTGTGGGGTGTGGGACGTCTTTTTATGCGGGGCTGGTAGGAGCGTATTGGTTTGAAAAGTGGGCGCGCCTTTCCACGCACGCGGAAATCGCCTCGGAGTTTCGCTACCGTTGCCCCGTTTTGCCCCCAAAGTCCCTTTACGTTTTTTTGTCGCAGTCCGGTGAAACGCTTGATACGCTTAAAGCCCTCGAATACGCCACGAAACATGCGGTGGAAACGGCTGTGATGACGAATGTTCTCCACAGCACCATGGCCAAGAAAGCAAAAGATCTTTTGCCGCTTCACGCCGGCCCTGAGATGAGCGTGATTTCAACAAAAGCGTTTACGGCGCAACTTGCTGTTACGGCCTGTTTGCTCTTGGAAACCTTGGCGGTGCAAGGTTCCGCGCATCGCTCCGCGCTTGAGGCGGATTTTCGGAATGTTCCAGCCTTACTGAGGACCGTCCTTTCCAACGGGGATGCAATGAACGCGGCGGCAGAAGTCCTGGCCACCGCGTCGGCTGTTATTTTTTTGGGGCGTGGCCTTTGTTATCCTATTGCGCTCGAAGGCGCGCTGAAATTGAAGGAAACGTCTTACCTTTTTGCAGAAGGCTACCCTACTGGCGAAATGAAGCACGGGCCTATCGCCCTTATGGATGCGTCCGTAGTGAGTGTTGTTTTAGCGCCGTTTGATGATTTGTTTGAAAAAACGCTCTCAAACACGCAAGAAATTATGGCGCGCGGCGGGCGCGTTTTGTTTTTGACGGACACGCAAGGTCAAGAGAAAATTCAAAAGCAGTTGTGCGAAGCTATGGCGGCGGGCACGGTTAAGATTTTTCTTGTGCCACCTACAGGCGAACTTTCTAAGGCGTTTGTCTATGGCGTTGCTGCGGCGCAAATAGTGTCGTACAAAACCGCAAAGTTAAAGGGGCGGAACGTGGACCGTCCTCGCAATTTAGCCAAAGCTGTGACGGTGGAGTAAGTTTGGCGGGTGTGTTGGTCGCCTCTTTTTACTCGATGTAACCAACTTCACGACGTATTTTGTTGAAGACTTCTGCGTTTATCTTTTCTGTTTTTGGCCCCAACCATTGTGCTTGGAATTTTTTAGAAAGAAAGGGGCAGGAGTTGTCAACGCTTTAAAAAACAACCTACACTTTTAAAGTGAGCAAAGGCGGGGGAAGAGCTCTTCATTTTTTTCAAAGAGTGTTTTGGAGGCGAGAAATTTTTCTTGCAAAAAAACGCTCTTAAAGTACAAAAAATATCTTGACAAGATTTTTTCTTTGTTTTAAAAATGAATGTTATTTGTATTTTTGGTTTTTATTTATGTATAAAATTGTTATAAAAAGAAAAATGTTTTTAAGTTTGATTTTAGTAAATTTGTGCGGAGGAGCTGAGGAAGGGTGGAGTTCGCGGCCAGTGACGCCGGGGATACAGGGCAGCCACTACGAAGGGCCAGGTAGTAACGTGAACGCTGTACTGATAAGCAATAGCGACGCCTCAGAGCCCCTAAAACCAACCTCGTTACAAACCCACCGCCCCAAAATGAGGGAAAGAATCCCGCGCCAGGGCCGCCAAGAAGCGTACCATCTTGATGTTAGTAGTGTGATACAACAGCCTCAAGAAACCCGAAAAAAGATCGCGGAGTTGACGGGGCGTATCCTACGCGATATTGATCTGAGGGACTATGTTGACGCTTTACGTGATTCCGACCCTTTTTTAGCCGATCTTCGAGAGCGCATACGATCGCTCCCTAATAATACGAAAACTTACACTGAAAAAGATTTACGTAACGTCTTTTATATAAAAGACGTGTATTGCAAAATCTATGACGGTATCCGGAGGAGAAAGGCACAACTAAAAGAGCTCATTGACGATTTGAAAAGGCAGGGATCGGAAAAGGTAGTAAAAGAACTTCTTGTAAATTTTTTGCAACACCTCGAAAACATCCAGGACCATTGGGAACGGGACTCTTTTACGGATAGGAAAACCGTGCATCAACGAGCATCTGAAATGATTCAACAAGTCTGCGCTATCGAAAAGACGAGTTCTCTCCTTGGCATGATTACTCAATCTCCATGCCCAAGAGTGATCGATATTGATAGTTTTGAGACTTACGTAAGCAGAACACGGTTCCTTTTTACCGACGCTTTGACAGAGATAACGGAATTGGGGTTCGAACCAGGAAAAGCAGGAATTGATTTCGAAGAGTTTTGAAAAGTCCCTATCGGCCACCTCCCTTAAGAACTTGTCAACCAACTCGTTCCCCCCTTTTAAAAAGTTTCCACTTGGGAAGAGGCTTCCTTTCTCACAAAAAGAGGCTGCCAAGTAGCAAACGAAAACAAAGGGGGAATTTCCCCCTCCCCCTTTTTTTGCTACTCTTCCCTTAACAAGGATCGAAACCAAAAGTGTCGTGAACAAAATCTGAAGCGGCTTTTCCCTGAAATTTTCTCTAAAATCCTTTTCATTCTTTTGTGTTTAAGTGCTCTCTCGTCCGCCAATTCTCT
>BNTO01000063.1 GCA_025996655.1 Alphaproteobacteria bacterium | reverse complement strand
TTTTCGCGTAATGTTCCAATACCCTCTTTCTAAAATCTGTACTGTAAGCCAAATTAAAACCGTTAACAAAAATCACTAATAGGGTTTACATTTTTTTTGCAAATTTTTCAAGCCGCTTAGCTATATGATGATTATCCAGTAAAATCTCACATCCCACTGCCCACGCGTTTTATAGCAAAAAGCAAACAGAATCGTGCTAGGATGAAGGCCAGGTAGAGACGAATGGACGAATTTTTTATGTCCTTCTTTTGGGAAGGGCGAGGTCTTCAAGTTTTTTCGAAACGATCTCTTTGGCCCCTTCTAACATTTCAATTTTTTTATTTTTTCGTCGGCTTTTTTTCGCCTTCCCTTTTTTCGGAGGAGGTCTCCCTTCGCAACTTAATTAATGAGGAAGGTTCTGCCCTGACACCTCCGGACAAGGAAGAAAGCACGCCTGATGATTCGAGCCAAGAGTCAACAAAAATTTGTTGGTATTGGGATGGTGCGACGGTACATAATTCTCTTCCGAATTCAGCTGTTCAAAAGGGAAACGAATTTTGCATTCCGAACTTGTCGCAATTTATCCACAAAAAATCCATTATTCCCAAGGGCCCCGATGCCGTTTTTATTCAAAACTTCCAGCTTCAATCGGAAAATTTTTTTGTAAAGAACGCGACGCCTGGAGAAGAAAAAAAGGGAGAGGCGACACGGCCTAAAAAAGAAAAAAGAGGAAACAAGACCCCTGTAGCGGGGACCCTAAACGAGGAAGATTCTCCTAATTCCCTTGTTCTTAACCTTCGCGACGCAGACAAAGTGACAGAAAAGGATATGTGGAAAATCCAATACTCGCTTTCTCACGTGAACTGGATGGCTCAGCACATCATTGAATTTACGAAGGACAGAGCCCATATTAATTTTTACACCATTTTTCATGTCAACAATCAATCAAAAGTTCATTTTAAAAATGCCCACATTCAATTTTTCGAAGGAAATTTACCCGGGAATGAGCCCGAAGAAGATGCAACCGACGCCGTTCGCGAACAGGCCGTTCCTGTGTATTCTTACGATACGGTGAGTGATTTCGCGCCGCTGCAAAGCAAAATGATTGTCTGGAGTAGCGCCAAGCGCATTGCCATCACCATGAACAATGGGTTGTTTGTGGGGGGGCCGTTTTTAAAGAAACTGAAGGGAACAGCCTTTCCGCGCATTGAAAGCCGCATCAATTTCCTCAACATCAAAGAAGTTGGGCTTGGGAAACCTTTGCCGGCAGGGAAAGTGGCCGTTTACCATAATCGCAACGACTTCATATCCCTTGCTGGGTACACAAAAATGTTCCAAGTGAAGGGGGGCGAGGAAATTACGCTTCGCATGCCAGCGTCGCTTATGCAATCGACCAATACGGAAGCGGAAGAAGCCGACGCAGGACTGTTATACGCTAAGTTGGAGCAATCGTCCTATCGTGTTTTAACGCCGGCTATGTCCGAGGCGGAGTATCAACTGGAAGTTACTAATTCCCAAAAAACAACAGCTTCTGTGACGGTAACCGTCAATCAAGACCAGCAACTCAAATGTTCTATTATTCGCTCAAGCTTAAATGCGGAGGTCAATAAACGGGGAGAAACGTTTTGGAAATTAGAAATCCCCCCCAACAGTAGCCGCACCATTCGCTATAAGTTAACCATTCGGACGCTAATTTAAAACCTTTCCCTTGCTATTTTCTTCCTTTGAAGCCAGATCGCCTTTCTGTTTTAAAAAGGTCTGGAGAGGGACTTCCATCTGGACCGAACGTTTTACAACACAAATTCCGGCTGTTCCGAGATAAACAATCCCCAGCATCATAAAAACGCCAAGGCCTATCCAGATCATTTTGTAAACCATATTTCCTCCTTTTTTGTTTTTCCTTGCGCTAAGCTTAGCCTATTTTTTGCGCCTTTCCTCTCTTTTAAGAATTTTTTAAAATATCGCGAAGAGCATCAAGGGCATCGCCTAAAGCCGCAGGATTCGAGCCGCCTCCCTGCGCAATCGCCCCTTTGCCACCGCCCTGGCCCCCAAGCTTTTCACAGGCGGCCTGCGCCAAATCTTTTGCACTAAGACGCGCCTCATCCGCTTTCCCTACGCAAACGACTAAGGCAATTTTGCCTTCGTGCGAACTTATAAAGACGGCTACGCCTTCTTTTAAGGAGGCTGCGTGATGGGTGGCGAGATTCCGCATCTGTTGAGGGGCTAATTCTCCAAAGTTTTGCACCGTCAAACGCACGGATCCGCATGTTTCTGTTGCCGTTTGAGCGGCGCTTTGGGCGTGCGCCGCCTCCGCTTGGAGCCTTTGTTTTTGCAATTTTCTCTGTTCCTCTTTCAGGCGCGCGATTTCTGCGTCTTTCTCCGAAATATTTTTGGCAAATTCTTCTAAAAGGGCGTGCCCCACAACTGCTTCCATGCGGCGCACACCCGCCGCGACGCCCTCTTCACTTAAAATCTTGAAAAGGCCAATTTGGCCTGTATTAGCAACATGCGTTCCCCCGCAGAATTCTTGAGAAAAATAGGAATCCCCCTCTCTCATACGAACCACGCGAACGCGCTCGCCATATTTTTCTTCAAAAAAAGTTAAGGCGCCCAAAGTCCGCGCCTCTTGAAGGTCGCACTCAAGGGTTTCCGTGGGGGACGCCAGCAAAATAACCGCGTTTACACGCGCCTCAACCGCTTGCCTTTCCTCGGGGGAAAGACCTTTAGGATGCGAAAAATCAAACCTTATGTGCTTTTCGTTCACCGAAGAACCCTTTTGCGTCACATGCTTGCCTAAAACTTCGCGCAAGGCGGCTTGCAAAAGGTGCGCCGCCGAGTGATGCGCTGCCGTGCGTTTCCGAAGATCGGCATCAACCGCTGCCTCAACGCTATCGCCCTCTTGAAAAAAGTCAGCCGTCGCCCCTTCATGAACAACCCATGTTTGGCCTTGAAAGGTGAGAGGATAGGTGCTCTCAACGCGCCAAGCACTAGACTTCTTGCTGTACTCTTCAAAAACGGTTTTGGGAGGTGTCGATTCGATGCTCGAATGCTCATGTACATCGGAGTACATTCCGCTTCTGCGCTTCGAGTCTCTTGTCCCAAATTCCGTTTTAGAAGATTCTTCAAGAAGTCTAGAAGAGTCTTTCGTCAAAAATCCGCGATCTCCCGCCTGGCCGCCCGACTCGGCGTAAAAAGGCGTTCCGTCCAACACAACAAAAAGGCGCCCTTCCCTCTTTTTTAAGAAAAGGATTTTTTGAGAGGATGTCAGTGTGTCGTAACATTTTTTTTGTGTTTCAGGGATTTTGAGTTGGGCCAATTCCTGCCCCGTGAGAGCTCCTTCGGCTGAAACGGCAAGACCAAGCCCTTCTTGGCGTTTCGACAAATTTCTTTGTTTTTGCATAAGTGCGTCAAAACCTATTTTGTCAACAGAAAAACCTTTCCCGCGCAAAATATCTTCCGTCAAATCCAAAGGAAAACCGTAGGTATCGTACAACCGAAAAGCAACGTCCCCGGGCAAAACGTTGGACGTTAAGTCTTTTAAGGATTCCTCAACCCATTTCAACCCCAGGTCCAAAGTAACGCCGAAGCGATTTTCCTCGTCGTACAACACACTTTTTATGAGGTCTTTGTGCTGAATAAGCTCGGGATAGGCGTCCCCCATCAGGGCAACCAATTTTTCAACAATTTTGTAAAGAACCGGCTCGGTGACGCCAAGCAGGCGGGCGTGGCGAATGGCTCTACGAATAATGCGACGCAAAACATAGCCGCGCCCTTCATTAAGTGGAAAAACCCCGTCAGCAATCAAAAAACTAGCCGAGCGCATATGGTCCGCAAGAACGTGATAGGAAGGCGTCAACGTTTGAGCATCGTTCATACCCCCGCAAAGAGAAGACGTCTGAACGGAGCCCTTTTCCTTGCGAAGGGTCTCGATCAACTCTTGAAACACATCAATGTCATAATTGCTTTGTTTGCCTTGCAGAACGGCGGCCAACCTTTCCAAGCCAATGCCTGTATCAATACACGGCCGCGGTAAAGGAACGCGCGCTCCCCCCGTTTTTTGCTCATATTGCATAAAAACAAGGTTCCAAATTTCCGTGTAGCGGTCCCCGTCTGCGTCTGCGGTCCCGGGTAAGCCGCCCTTGACGCTGTCGCCATGATCGTAAAAAATCTCGGAACAGGGACCGCAGGGGCCCGTCTCTCCCATCGACCAAAAGTTGTCCGTTGTCGCAATGCGAAGGATGCGTGAATCCGGCAAGCCCGCCATTTTTTTCCATAAATTGGCCGCCTCTTCATCTTCGGAAAAAACCGTGACATAAAGTTTTTCTGGGGAAAGGCCGAATTCTTTCGTGACAACATGCCACGCGTGAGAGATCGCCGTTTCCTTGAAATAATCGCCAAACGAAAAATTCCCAAGCATTTCAAAAAAGGTGTGATGCCTTGCCGTGTAGCCTACATTTTCAAGATCATTATGTTTGCCGCCGGCACGCACGCATTTTTGTGACGTTGCCACCTTTGGAAAAGGGGCCGGCGCCTTTCCCGTAAAATAATCCTTAAACGGAACCATGCCCGCATTTGTGAACAAAAGCGTTGGATCCTTTTCTGGAACAAGACTGCTCGACGGTAAAACGCGGTGCCCATTTTTTGCGAAATAATCAAGAAAAGTTTGGCGAATATCATGAAGAGAAATCATTGTTTGGGGGGGATTTAAAAGGGAGCGCTTCCGTCCTTTCATTGTACAAAGGCATTTTTGGCGGAAGCAAGGGAAATATTGCGGAAGCAAGGGAAATATTAAAGAAAGGGACTCTTTGTTTCTTACCTGTAGAGAGGGGGACGGCGCCTGAAGTGACGGATCTTTCGCTGTTTTTTGTGCCGGCCTTTTTTCATTTTTATTCTGTGGTACCGAAGGCGTTTTTTGCGCATTTTAGGAGGAGGTTTCCTTAAAGCTTTTGTGCGTTGGAGGGCAGGCGGCGAGGCATGAAAGATGGGACGAGCGACGAGGCGCGAGACGAGGCGCGAATGCTGCGGAGGAAGATTCTTGTTTTCAACAGGAATTTCTTCTTGAAAAAGGATAGGGGGCGTGGGTTGAGCCGAAACGCTTGCTTGGGATTCTTCTGAAGAAAGAAGGGGAGTTTCAGGAATAGCGTTCTCTTCTTCAGGAACTCTTGCTTTGTTGACTTTTTTCTCGGATAAGATTTTCCACGTGCTCTTACGGGACGGTTCTTCACGGGCGATTTTTTGGGAAGAAATTTCTTGAGGGGGGATTTTTTCTTCAATCTTTTCCGTTTTTAGGATGGGGGTTGTTGTTCCCTCAACAAAATTTTCTTCTGTTGGCAAAGTTTCTTGGGAAGCAAGAATAGGTTTTTGAAACGTTTTCTTTGCAATTTTTTCTTTTTGTTTTTCGTGTGTTTTTTCTTTCTCCAGGGCCTCGGCTTCTAAGGGTTTCTTTTCTTCATTGTCCGCCTCTATGTTTTCGAAAACAAGATTGACTTTTGTGTCTGTACCTTCTTCTGTTTTTGAAGAGGAATCTTTTGTTTTAAACAAAAGATCCGTAGCCGCAAAAGATTCGGGAGCCAGCGTTTCTCTTTTAATAAGGATATCCTTCGTTTTTGTATCTTTGGGCTTAGCTTCTTCAACTTTTTGCTTGCTCGCCGCGGCTTGCCCGTCCTTTTTTACGAAATCTTCCTCTTTTTTTTCAGAAGAGGGCGTTTTGTTGAAATCTTGAGGCAAAGCTAGGGGCGCGAGCGGAACAACTTGAAGTTCATCAGGGCCTTGATGATCAAAGCCAAATGTTGATTTTACCGACTGACACCCTGTTTCGCTCAACAAAACAGCGAGCATGGCGAAACAAATTTTTAAGAATCCGCCGGTACGATATTTTTCGCCCTGTCCGTTGCTTTCTGTTTTTGAAGATAGGTTCCCCCACGCTGAACGCAGAAATTGGATAAAGTTTCCCAACAAAGGCTCTTTCCCCTAACGTAGAATCTTCTGTTAAGAAAAGGTTAACACTTTTGCCCTCAGCCGCAAAATCCCCTTTAATGAGGGGACCTAAGGCTGCAAAAAACATGAAGCTTCTTCAATCTATACAAATCCCGCTATTTCTTAGAACATCATAGACTCACTTAACGGGATTGTCGTCT
>BNTO01000062.1 GCA_025996655.1 Alphaproteobacteria bacterium | reverse complement strand
CCAGCTGTTCTAGCTGTCGTTTCCGCAACAAAAAACTCCATTAATTTTAGCTGTTCTTTTTTGCTCAATTTGCAAGGTCTTACGTCCATACGCGCACCTTAACATAAAAATGTTAGGTGTCAGCCCCTTTACTTTTTACAATGTTCGGGGACGAAGGAGCTCGGGAGTCTCAACAAAGGGAGCCTGTGTTGAGACTCCTTTCTGAGACTAAACCCATGTCTTCCCCCTGAAAATTCCCCATCTCCAAAATTTTTTTCAACAAGCATTCCCAAAAACAGACACGAATCAAAAAAATGGAGAAAAGGGGATCTTCTTTTTTTCCTTCCCCTCTCAGGCACCATTTTCTGTTAGATTTCTTCTAGAGTGTCTCTAAAAGAAATTTTGCCTTAAAAAGCAAGACGCCTCCCCCTTTCCTTGGTTCAAGAATTGTGTCTTTTTTTGCGAAAGCGTATCAAAAAATTCAAGCTGCCTTTAAGGAATTTCGTCTTTTTTATCACGGCAGCCTTTTCTGGGCACTTGTCCACAGGCCCTCGCGCTTGGATTCTTTGTACGCCCTTCCCAGCGATTGGATCCCCGGAAACTCTCAGCAAGGCTACGCCATCCTGAATGGTTTTTTTCTTCATCAAGATGAAAACAAAGATTTGTTCCAAAAATCGTGGCACGACATTTCCGACATTTTTGTGGCCTCCGATTATTTTCTCACGTACCTTTGCCGCTTCGATTGGCTGTGTGACTTGCGAGCAACAGGGGACATGTCGGCGCGGCGGTTGGCGCGGCGCACTCTTGAATTTTGGATGGACCACAAACTCTACAAAAAAACGTACAAAAAACTCAAAAAAAATGCCGTCTTCGTTTTGGCCGCGCGCCTTTCTGTTTTTATGGCGCTCTATGATTTCGTCGGCTCGAGCGCGAAGGAATCTTGGAAAAAGGCCTTTTTCAAAAATCTTCAAAGCGAATATCGCTTTTTGAAAAAAAAATTTAGGAACATCAAAAAAACGTCTGTCCGTTTCGCGGCGCTCCGGGCTCTTTTAAACTACAACGTTTTTTGCGTGTATGACGCTGCTTTTTTTGTTTTACTGCTGGACGATTTGTACGAAGTGCTCGCACGCTTCGAGCGCGAGGAAACGCCAAGCCCACATGATCTCTACCGCGACATGAATGTGGCCCTTGGGTTACGGAACACTTTTTTGCAGTGGGAAAAAATGTTTTTGAAGCGCGATTTTTATTATCGCAGCTTGTACCAAAAAACAATGCACGCGCTCCGGGATTTTTTGCAAAAATCGGCGCAAAAAACTCGCTGGTCCCGCCACAGTCATGGCGAATTATGCCAACTCCTCGCGGGGGGGCAATCTTGTTTTTTCGAGCCTCTTTCGTCCCAAGATGTTGACGGGGCCTTGTTTCAAATTGAAGAGATTATGCCAAGCATGACGCCCATCAACGAAGGGCTTGCTAAGGGGACGAATCGAAAATCTATCGTTTTTATTCATTGCCAAAAGAAAGCGCCAGCTGCCTTTGTCCTAGAAAATTACGAAAAAAATAATGTGGACCAGGTGATGGAACTTGAGTGGAGTGTACAATCGCATTTGGTTCTTCAAGGGAGTTTCCAAGCGTTTTTTCAAAAAAACAAAAAATTGACCGAGAGAAGAAGAGAGTTGGGACAAAAGTCAACCTTTGCTTACGAGAACCGCGCAGAGGCAGCGTTTTTTGCGTTTCAAGGGCACCTTTCGGATCAAAGGACCTATGCGTGGCGGCGGGACATCACGCTTGCCGCGGAGGAGGATATTTTGGCGGGCAACGATACCTTTTGGGTTCATGAAGAGTCGGAAGAGCCTCTTCTTGTGACGCAGTTTTTTTTAGGAAAGGATATGCAAGTCGCAGACATGACGCATGAGCCGGGCGATCTTTGCGGCGACATTTCTTTTGAATTAGCGCCTAAAAAGAAAGAGTTAAGGCAAAAAGCCAAGCGCCTTACCGAAAAAAAGTCGGTCTGTCTTCTTAAAGTGGAGTCCGATCGACAGCTTTCTTTGAAAACGCGCAAAACGGAAAAAGTGCTCATCGTTACGATACTCAGCGCCCTTTCTACGGAAGAAAAAAACACCCTGCATTGGTCCTTTTACGTTAAAAAAGATACGTTATGACAAGTCCTCCTCCTTATTCTCCTTCGGGTCCTCTGTCCCCCTTTCTTCTTGCAAAATTACGCGCATTAGTAGCGTTGTTCTTAGCCGACGAGCGCATTTCGGCGGACAGGCTTTTTCAAGATTATTGTGTACGGCATCGTTTGGGCAGCCAAACGCGCCGGGACCTTTCCTCCCTTTTTTATGATTTTTTGCGACATTATTGGCCGTGTTGGTATATCGCCCAGAAAGACGCAGCTCAACAAGGCCGCAACTCTGGGGATTTTTTCATCGAAATTTTTACGCAAAAAATCAGAGGGCAAAAATCGCTGCCGGCCGTTCCGCCTTGGGCAGAGGCTAATATGCCCCCCGACCTTTGGGAACTTTGGGTTCGCGCCTTTGGAAGTGAAGAAGACGCCCTCCAAGAGGCAGCCGCGTTATGCACCGAGGCTCCGCTTGACCTTCGCGTTAATACCTTTGCTTTTTCGAAAAGTTTTGTTGTGCGCGAACTTTGTGCCGATGGTTTTTTGGTGGATGAAATTCCGCACACCGCAGCGGGCCTGCGTCTGTCTAAGCGAGCCCCTCTCCAGCGCCATCCTTTGTCCAAAAAAGGAGCTTTTGAAATTCAGGATGCGGGTTCGCAAAGGGTGGCACACTTTTGTTTGTTGCCTTGGGGCGCCGAAGAAAAGGAAAAGCATAAAAAGGATTTTTCTCTTTTAGACTATTGCGCGGGCGGCGGAGGGAAAGCACTGGCTTTTTTAAATGAGCTCAAACACGGAACACTTACGCTTACCGACATTTCCGCCGTTCGCCTCGCTCGCGCCCAAAAACGTTTCGCGCGCCTTCCGGGGGCACTGAACCAAGTGCGTTTTGTCTCTTTGCCAGATTTGGCCGGAGCCTTTGACCTTGTTGTAGTGGACGCACCTTGTTCGGGCCTTGGAACGCTGAGGAGAAATCCTGACAAAACCCTTCGGCTTCATAAAGAGGATGTTGAAGATTTTGCCAAAAAGCAAAAGGAAATCCTAAGCCAAGCGGCGCCTTTCGTGAAACAGGGCGGCTTTTTAGCCTACATTACCTGTTCCCTTTTACAAGAAGAAAATGAGGATGTTGTTGAGGATTTTTTGCTTCAGCGCTCCGCGTTTTCTCTTGCAAAAATTGAAAATGAGGAGGCCCGCTCCCACGAACCCTACCTAGGGAGGAATCGCTCTTTTTTGAAACTTTCTCCCTATCAGACTTATACAGACGGATTTTTCGCCGTCCTTTTGAAGCGAGAGTAAAGAAGAACGAAACGAAGTTGTCAAAAATTTATTTTTAAGAAAAAATATTGAGGAATAAAACAGAAATATATTATAATGAAATTATAGATGAAAAATATATTCATCTTGCTTTTTACGGGGACCTTCCTAAAAGGGGAGAGTCCTTACTAGGGGCCCTCCCTAACCGCCCACCCGCCCATAATTAAAATAACACATTTTTTCTTAAATTGCAACAAATAAATAGTATATAAAAAGTAAATTTTTATTATTATATTTGTTTTCACAAAGTAAAACTTTCCTTTTCCTTGTTCGCCTTCCACCGTCAATCTCACACACTTCGAGAAAGTTGTGTTACACTGAATTACCTTAGGGAAAAAAGAAAATACGCAAAGCAACATTTTTAGAGGAGATATGGAGAGAAGAAAATACGCAAAAAAAGCAACAGCAAAAAAGAAAAAGAACACCATCAATTTTATCCCATCAGAGCAAGATCTTGTTTTTATTCCGCTTGGTGGAACGGACGAAGTGGGCATGAATATGGCCCTTATTGGGCATGACCAAGAATGGATTCTCATTGATTGCGGCATCACGTTTCACGACACGTTGGGCATGGAAATTTTGACGGCCGACCCGACTTTTATTGTTCAACAGAAAAATCGCCTCAAAGGCTTATTCATCACGCATGCACACGAAGATCACATTGGCGCCGTAGAATATTTGTGGCCTTTGCTGCAGTGCCCTATTTACGCCGCGCCCTTTGCGGCTGAAGTGTTAAGGCAAAAGTTGCAAGAAAAATCGTGGTCTGAAAATTTGCCCCTTGTAGAAATTCCCATAAAACAACAAACGCAGGTTGGCAAATTTAGCGTTGAGCCTTTTTTTATCACCCATTCTATTCCTGAGGCGATGGGATACATTATTAGGACCCCTCTTGGAACCCTTGTCCACACAGGCGACTGGACGCTAGACACCACCCCCGTTTTAGGCCCAAAGGTCGACGAAAAGCTTTTGAAACATGTTGGCGATGAGGGCGTTTTGGCGTACTTCAGCGATTCGACGAATATTTTTATGAAGAAAGATGCCAGTTCGGAGAAACGCGTGCGCGAATGTATGAAGGAACTCGTTCAAAAAAATGACACGAAACGCATTACCGTCGCCTGTTTTTCCTCGAATATTGCGCGCATTGAAACCGCCCTTTTGGCGGCTGAAAGCACGGGGCGAAAAGTTGCCGTGGTCGGGCGTTCGCTGAAAAGAATGATTGCCGCTGCCAAAGAGACGGGTGTTTTAACGAATCTCCCAAAATTTATCGACGAGAAAACCGCTGCGTCCTCGCCACCCGGCAAGGTTTTGTTGATTTGTACGGGTTCCCAAGGGGAAGAGCGTTCGGCTCTCGTGAAGATTGCATCAGGCGAACATCCCCTCCTTAAAATGGGCACACAGGATTTGGTCTTGTTTTCTTCGCGCGTCATTCCTGGGAACGACAAGAGCATTGGGAAATTGCACAGCCTTTTGGCGCGCGCGAATGTGGATATCATTACGTCGTCTGAGGAAGATATTCACGCGTCGGGCCACCCTTCGCGTGACACCGTTCAAAAAATGTATGAGCTTTTGCGACCCAAAATCGTTATCCCGGTCCATGGCGAAGCGCGACACCTCATTGCGCAGGCGCATTTCGCGCGCGAGCACGGGATTAAGCACGTTATCCCCCCCCTAAACGGCGCGGTTGTTCAGTTGGCAGGCGACAAACCTGGTCTTGTGGGGCGCGTCCCCAGTGGGAAATGGGCGGTAGATGGAAAACGCATGGTTGCCTTTGAAGGGCATGTTGTCAAGCAAAGAACGCATCTTTCGGAAGAAGGCTCTGTTTTTGCCACGATTCTGTTCGGGAAAGACGCTATTTCTGAAGTTATTTTACGCCTAATTGGCCTTATGGAGCCGGGGAATTTGTACGAAAATTTAAAAAAACAGATTATCGATGCTTTGCATGAGTGGTCTCATTTTTCTGAAGATTTGCAAGAGCATAAAGAAAATTCGGACGCGGCCGCGCAAAGAATTGTCCAAACAGTATATTCAAAAATTGGGAAAAGGCCTGTCGTTGAAGTACATTGGGTTAAGATTTGAGCCAGGATTTTCAATTTTCTCAACGTGATGAAAGTTTATGCATTTTCGTGAGAAGTTTATTGCAAAATTAGGGTAAGGAATCAAAAGCTTATCTTTGAACGCGATGGGTGACTTTTTTTCTGAAACAGGAGTCTTTCTTTACTTTTTTGGAAAAGAGTCAACGTCTTAGTCTGTCAAAAATCCTTATGTTCTAGGGCTTTGCCCCTTCAACAGCCAAGTGCAACGCTACCCCTAAAAACAAAAATCCTCTCGTGATGGTAAAGTCACGCGAAGAAGTGTACCTCATTGAGAAAAAACAGGGGGTTAACATGCCTGAAAGCACTCACCCCGCGACTTGGGATCCGTCATCCCATTCAGGTTGAGATCCATGAATATGTCGTTTCGGAAGATAGGAGAAAGATGCTGCATAAGCTGCAACGGTTTGTCAAGAAGGAAATCGTCCTTGTCAGCGCAATTTAGGAATGTCATGTTTCAGGTCCCAAAAAGGATCCTATAACTTTGGTCAAGTTACGGATTTGTTGAGGCAGGAACAATGTCATGGGTGTTTCGTGAAAGGGACATGGAGAGACTCTATGTGTTGCGCCAAGTAAAAGAAAGAAAATTGACGCAAGTTGAGGCTGGGCGGCAGCTTAAG
>BNTO01000061.1 GCA_025996655.1 Alphaproteobacteria bacterium | reverse complement strand
AATGGATTAAAGTCCTTGGGTTATGGTTATACCGCAAATATCAACTTGTAACCAAACCGACTTTAAGAACCTGTCTCTTTCTTTTTGGTGTGATCAACTTCACGGTGTATTTTATTGAAGATTTCTGGGTTCACGAGTTTTTTCTGGATCAAACAATTAGGCAAAAAATTTTGCTAAGTTAGCAGCCATAAATTTTGCTAAGCTGGCGGCAGGTTCGCCTTTTCTTTAGAACAATTTTCTCTATGAATTGGTCCCCCGTTTTATTTATTAATGGCGCGTTCCTTTCTGTCCTAGGCGTGGCGATGTGTCTTCCCGTCTTTCTTGAGTTTCTCTTGTCTGGGTCCTTTCCTTTAAGAGAATTTCTTCTTCCTATGAGCGGTTGCCTTTTTGTAGGGGGCGCCCTTATTTTCGCGAACAAATCCTCCGAACCCATGAAACTCGGCACAGCCGACACATTTTTGCTTACCTCCCTCACGTGGCTCGCCGTGCCTTTTTGGGCGGGGCTTCCTTTTTATTGCTGCCAAGCCTTGGACTTATCCCTTTTGGATTCTTGGTTTGAAGCCGTTTCAGACCTAACAACAACAGGAAGTACCATCCTACGCGACGTTTCAGACATGCCGCGCTGGATAACTCTTTGGCGTTTTCTTTTGTGCTACATCGGTGGGGCCGGAATTATGCTGATGGGCATGATTATTTTCCCCATTCTTAAAATTGGGGGCATGCAGCTTTTCCGTACAGAATCGTCCGACAAAACAGAAAAAATTATGCCAAGCGCAGCGAAGACGGCGTTGTGGATTCTTATCATTTATTCCAGCGCCATTTTTCTTTCTTTTGTGCTTCTAAAAATCACAGGGCTATCGACGCTGGACTCGCTTTGTTATGCCATTTCCGCCGTTTCAACATGCGGTCTTTCCACGCAAACTGACTCTGTTATGGCATTTAATAATAAGGGCGCCGAACTTGTTTTGTTGTTAAGTATGATGGTGGGAGGAAGCTCCTTGCTTTTGTACCTTCGTCTTTTTAATGGGAAGGCTGCTCTTTTCCGAAAAGACGCCCAATTACAAGGTTATGGACGCACCTTGCTTTTTTCCGCGCTTCTTCTTTCTTTTTTGCGTTGGACAACAAGCGATGCATCCCTATCCGAAAGCCTGAGACAAGGCGTTTTCAATACCGTTTCTGTTATAACAACAACGGGATTTTTTAATGATCATTACGAAAAGTGGGGGCGATTTGCGTGGGTTTTTTTTCCGTTGCTTAGCCTGATTGGCGGGTGCACGGGGTCTACATCGGGCGGCATTAAAATTTTTCGCTTACAAATTCTTATCCAATTCATTCGCGCCCATATTTTGCAGCTTTGCCGCCCCCATGGCATTTTTGTTCCTCTTTACAATGGCCAAAAAGTCCCCGAACACGTTTCTTTATCCGTTTTTGTCTTTTGCATTTTGTATATTTCAACGATTGGCGCTGCCGCTTTGGGATTGGCGATCTGTGGCTTGGATTTTGTCTCAGCGTTTTCTATGGCCATTACCTCTCTTGGAAACGTGGGCGTTGGTGTTGGAAATGATATCGGCCCCATGATCTCCCTTGCTCCCCTTGCCATGCCGCCCAAAATTATCCTTATGATCTGCATGATTCTTGGCCGTTTGGAATTGTTGACACTGTTGACTATTTTGACGCCATCTTTTTGGAAGAAATAAAAGAAAAAGGGATTTTGCGTCGTTAAATGACACGAGAAAATTTTCTAAAAACCATGAGTTGAAAACCTTATACAAAACGCCAGTATTAATGACTCAGATGATTTCTTCGTGAACGGCTCAATTATAGCCTTGCAGGATATCATCTGAGTTATTAGACCTCCTGTAAAAGAAGGAAAAAAATCATCGATTTCAATGAGGAGGATCGGTTTTGTCAAGGAGGTACCAAAAAGTTTGTGTACACGCTTTTGTGGAGCTCTAATTTTCAAAAAAACAGCCAAAACTACCCAAAACTTGAAAAACTGTGAGAACTGACTTTTACAGGAGGTCTATTATTAGCGGCGTTTTGTATTATTTGACGAAATAAAAGTTTATGAAGAAGGAAAAGGCTACGACGTTAATGGGATCATTACTATTTTGATTAGTGATGTAGAAGTTGTTTAAGCAAAAACTTAAAAAGTCGAGTCGAAAGGCAAGTACTTAAAATGTACCAATTTAAGATGGGTTCTTATCTCTTCTCCACAAAAATTCCTTCTTTTTCTGTTTTCCAAAGGGTATAAAGCGGGCAATAAAGACACACGAGCACAGAAAAAACGAAGAAAATAACGTCAAGAAATGTCTCCGGTATGTGAGGATCAAGGCGATGCTTATGCTTAAGGTCAACAAGGAGAAATTCTATAAGTCCCAAACTCGCCATAACTATGAAGGAATGGCGTATACAGGCGGGCATGTTTTTAAAAAGAGATCTTGCAAAAATTTTGATTTTCCCAGGCAAGTCTTGAGGCCCATCAAGAAACGGGGCAAAGAAAATCGACTGAAAAAAGAAAAGGCTCACGAGTCTATCCCTTGTTGTAAGGGGATCCAATCTTTTCGGGGGGATATAAATCCACGCAGAAATTTTGACAACGCACAATAAGGCTACGGCTAGGGCCACAAACGCTTTCCCTGGTTGTACCTTTTTATAATCGACAAAAAGCTTCCATGTTGCCGTGACCAAGACACATCTTTGCAAGGTTACATGCCAAAGAGAAAAGCTGTAGCATAAACTCCGGAGGTATTCACAAAAAAAAGAAAACAACGAAGAGTACAAACAAGGAGAAGCGGCCAAAAATGCTTTAAAAAAGCCCAGAGGTCTCTAACATGGAACGTCATAATCTTCCCTTCCCCAAAAACAATCCCTGCGTGCGGCCTCCCCCTTTTAAGATTCGCCGCGTTTTTGCTTCTTCGCCTCCTGAGACAAGGCGGGCGGATTTTTTATGCCAAAAAGGAGATACGCAAGGGAATCCGAAATTTTTTTGAAGAAAGAAGCCTCGCGAATGGACTCTGCCGCCACCAAAGGAATCACCACGGGCTTTTTCCACGAGCTTGACGTCATCTGGATTTCTCCCACCGCAGCGCCCTTTTCAATCGGCGCGGCAAGGGGGGTGTCGTAACAAAGTAAAATTTTGACGTCATACTGCGATGCGCGTGGCAACGTAATCCAAACGTCCTCTTCGACGATGACAGGCAAAAAACTTTCGTTGCCGTACCAAACCGGCAGTTTGGCGATAGGGTCGTTGGCTTTGTAAAGGCCGTGGTTCACAAACATTCTGTACGCCCACGTCATGAGCGCGCTGGCGTTGTTGGCACGGTCTTTCTCATTTTTGTAACCATTCGCCACCAAAATAAGGCGCCGCCCCTCCTGAACGCAAGAAGCCACGATGCCATAGCCGCCTTCGGCGGTCATCCCTGTTTTAAGCCCATCACATCCAATATCGCGATCTAACAAAACATTTTTTGTGTGCTGCGGGACGCCATTAAAAGTCAATTCTTTTTGAGAATAAAGAGGGTAGATCTCGGGATAAGCGGCAATAGCGTGCGTCGCAATGAGCGCCAAATCTTGGGCCGTTGTTTTGTGCGCTGGGTCAGGAAGCCCGCTGCCATTGACAAACGTCGTACTTAACGCGCCAAAGCTGCGCACGAAAGAGGTGAGTTCGGCCCCGAAAGCAGCTTCCGACCCGCAAACGCCTTCGCTCAACACGACGGCGGCATCATTTCCCGAAACCACAAGAAGTCCCTCGAGCAACTTACTCACAGAAACTTTTTGGTTGATGTTGAGGAACATGGTTGTTCCTTCGCGGCGATAGGCATGAGAAGAAACGGAGAACTCGATAGCCGGCGAAAGCTCCCCCGACTTAATTTTTCTGGCAATAAAGCACGCCGTCGCAATTTTCGTCATAGAAGACGGCGTCATCAAAACGTCCGCGTTTTTGGAGAAAAGGACCATGTCGCTGTCAAAATCTTTTAGGACAACTTCGCGGGCTTCGGTAGGGGGAAAATCTTGGAGGAGGAAATGGGAACCAAAAAGCGGCTCGGCTTGAGGCGCGTCACCTTCTTGTTCAGGCGTGGGTGTTTGGGGAGATTGTTGAGGGGTATTTTTCGTGGTCTTTTTTTTCGCAGAATGTTCTTGCTTTTTGGGCGCACGAGCTTCCACTTCCGCAGAACAGGTGAGGGGAAGGACGAGCGTAGAAAGAAAACAAAGTTTCCAAGGAATTCCAAAAAAGTGACGTTTCATGATGTTTTTTTGACGGGAAGCCCTGCCTAAGGGTAGGGTGTTTGGCGTGTTTGTTGCAAGAGAAATTGCGAATTTTCCCCTAGAAACCAAAGAAGACACATGGCACAACCAAAGAAGACACGCAGAAAAATTTTGTCTTTTGTTGTTTGGCAAGTGCGTTCGTAAAAAAGTCGTTGGATTTTCTTGTGATATCGGTTAGAAATTTCTTAGGAATGTTGGGGGAAGCGCGTTGAACGCTTCAGAGTTGGCCGAGGGAAACGTTCGCTTTTGCGTGGAAAAAATCCAACGGTTTTGTTAAAGGAAGCCCATGAATATTTTATCTTTCTGTTCTACAACGGAAGCGGTTTTTTTTGCGCTCTCCTACCAAGGGCGTGTGTTTGAAAAACAAGCGGAATGGACGGCGACATATACACAGTCTTCAGGGATTGTCCCTTGTGTGCAAGCCCTCGTAAAAGAAACAGATTTTGATTTCAAGGATTTGGATGTGATTGTAGCACCCAAAGGGCCAACGTCCTTTACAACGCTGCGCGTGACGTTAACTTTTGCCAAAGCGTTACTGTTTTGTTGTCCTAACGCCAAGCCTTTTTCGCCCTCCCAATTTCATGTTTTAGCGTTCTCCGTCCGCGAACAAGTTCCTTTGGACCAAGATTTCTTGGTTCTTATTGATTCCTATAAATATGGATTTTTCGGCTCCATTTTTCATAAAGATGCCTCGGGGAAGTTACGCATGAAGCCTTATCCGGCCTTTTATGATCAAGAAACGGGCGTTACTTTTTTGAAACAAAATCAAGATTTGCCGTTGGTCCACAATTTTTCCAAAAATTCCTTTGCATTTAATTTTTTAAATTATGCCAAAGGGTCCCTTCTTGAACCGCATGGAAATTTTGCTTGTACGCAATTAACACTTTACCAAGATTCGCCTCCTTTCGAAGATTTTTTTGATAGTTCTTCTTTTACACCTTTCTATTTGCATACGCCCTCCTACAAAAAAACGGGATTTTTGCAACAGGCGGATTTGGGCTAAAAGAGCTCCCCCTTGATAGAGGTAGTTTGAAGAGATTCTTTATGATTTCCCAAAATTTTCAACTTCTTTCCCTAGCTTGCAACGACGCCAAGGATTTAGCGACTTTGTCGGAGGAAGCTTTTTTGACAAAAACCGACCCGCCCTGGAGCGAAGCCTCTTTTCAAACGCTTTTAGCAAAGCCGACGACGTTCATAGGCTGGAAAGGCGTAGCCCCTCCTCAAAATATTTTGGCGGGATTTCTTCTTGTCCAAAACGGTGGTCCTGAAGTTGAAATTCTCAAAATAGCCGTAGCGCCTTGTTTCCAGAGGCAAGGCCTTGCAACACGCCTTTTGAAACACGGCCTAGGAAACTTCCCTCCAGACGTAACATTTTGGCTCGAAGTCCAAGAATCCAACGCCCCCGCTTTGCGCCTTTACTCTTCTTTTGGGTTTCGCAAACAGCACGAACGCAAGAATTACTACCAATCAAAAGGAGAGACACAGACAGCCGTCGTTTTGGTGAGAGAGCCTTGTCACATTAGACCTCCTGTGAAAGGTGCAAAAAGGGCAAAAATTTTGTAAAAAGGCTTAGATCCTCGGACAAAATAGAGTCTATCATGCTCACCTACGACAAAATCACGAAAAAACCCGTTACGTTTCAAAGACTTTTCGGCGTTAACCTGAAAGATTTTGAAAAAATCCTCAAAAAGTTGAAAAAATTTGGATGAAAGAGGGCGTCGCGCGATACAAAAGACCCTGAAGAGAGAAAAGGCGAGCTTTCCGAAAGGCTTTGGATGCTTCTTTTGTAGGACCGCAGTTATGTCACACAGGAATTTATCGGTTGGATCTTGGGTCTTGATGACGCCCACGTTTGCCGCACCCTCC
>BNTO01000060.1 GCA_025996655.1 Alphaproteobacteria bacterium | reverse complement strand
CTTTTCGCGTAATGTTCCAATACCCTCTTTCTAAAATCTGTACTGTAAGCCAAATTAAAACCGTTAACAAAAATCACTAATAGGGTTTACATTTTTTTTGCAAATTTTTCAAGCCGCTTAGCTATATGTCGCTGTAACAGTTGGAGAAGTGAAGGCAGAAGATATTCAAAAATATAGTGAAGATCAGGAAATGCATCATAAGGAAGATCATTTCAAGATATCGGAATTTTGAGTTTACTCGCGTGACCGCTTTGCAAGCGTAACAAAATACTACCGTCTTGCAGGCGGTAGTGGTTTATTTGCAGAAATCATATTTAATATTATTGCAATTTTTGTTCTAACACCATCTCCGCCACTCTCTACCCTTTCTTGATTTTTTCTCTCTTTTACGATATCTTGAAGGTCCACTGGGTTTATGCCTTTGTTGAGGCGAGGAGCGCTGTCTGAACATTTTTTCCAAAAGTCAAGGACGGGCATTGTGACAAGGAGAACCTTGAAGCAATGGGGGCGTTGGCGCAAACGTGCGTTTGTTTTTTGTGTTCGGAAAATCCAGCGGTTCCGCCGCTCTCGGGCCAAAACGGGAAGCACCCTCCCTATTATTTCTGTCGAAATGCTAGGCAAGGATCTTTCCCCCATCACGAAGACGGCCGCTCTCATCGCTCTCGCCGAAGCCCTGGCCGAGCACGGCTTTGTCCCCCACGTTTGGACGCGCGGCGCGAATTATTGGCAGACCCGTTTGCTTCAGAACCCGGATGCCCCATCTGGGCTCACGGAAGACGCCTTTATTTTAAGCCAAAGCATTCCCACCTGGGTTAGCCGCCAGCCGGACCAAGCCCTTCGTGCTGCGGAAGACGCGGGCGCGACGATTTTACTTTTGAATGGGCCTCCCTCGAAAAACGCTGTTGTGCCTCACTTTTCTATAGCGCTCGTTTCGGACCCTTCCTCGAAGGCTCCTCTTCCTTGGTATACGATGTCGCACATCGATGCTGTCGTTACGCCCCGTTTTCCGGACAAACCTCTCGAAAGCCCGCCGGATTTAACGAAGCGGGGTGCCCCGCCCCTTTATTTCAGTTTTTGGTCTTTGGAGGCGGAAAATGTGAGTGAAAATACGCCCCTCATAGGCTTCACCGGCCTCCTCAATTCTGGCGTTTTTTATCAAATGCTTCTCATTTCGCACTATAACGTCAAAGGCTTTATTCCCCTGTCCTCTTCAAACTCTCATAAAGAGACGCAATGGAACGCCCTTGTGAAGATGGTGCAAGCTCAAAATGCCCTTCTCGCAACGAGTCAGCAGGACTACTTTTTTTTGCCCAAAAAAATAAAATTGAAAGTTCATCCTTTCTCTTTGCGTTTGTCGGTTGATAAGATTCTCGTTCAGAAGATTCTTGAGGCTTGTTCGGGGACGCAACCCGATTCCGCTCATGAGGTCACGAGCAGCGAGATCTCTTCGTTAAGGGCCTAACACGAGCCACCCTTTTAAACGCAACGCCCTCTTCCTCTCTAAACGCTGCGCAGCGTTCCTTTACACTGCTTTTCCACAACGTCCACAATTTTTTGTGTGATGCGTTGCCAATCCTCTTCCGTTAGCGTACGTAGCAAAGGCTGTACCAAGACCTCCACGGCCAAAGACTTTTTCCCTTCTTCAACATTTTTCCCTTCAAAAACATCGAACAACCGCACTTCTTCAATAAGCGTATCCGCCTTTTTGATGACAGAAATAAGCTCGCCGGCGGGAAAATCCTTGGCAATTAAAAACGCAAAGTCACGGGAAAGAACCTGCAGCGTTGAGTCTTGGAAGGTTTTAAGCTTTGCCTTCCCAATTTTTTCGGCGAGCTCTTCCCGCAAAAACGCTTCAAACATCACAACCGACGCACAGAGCTCTGCGTCTTTAAGCAGTTGCGGGTTCACTTCTCCAAAATAAGCCAAAACTTTTTTCCCTTGCGTGATCACCCCCGCGCGGTTGGGATGGTAATAAGAGGGCAGATTTTCTGTTTGAATGTGGTACGAGGAAACCCCACAGAATTCAAAAAAAGCAAGGACATCCGCCTTACACTCAAAAAGGTCTACAGGCCGTGTTTTTTCAAGCCAGTGGCGAGGCTGCATTCCGAAACGGAGGCCGGCCACCATAATATCTTCTTGGACGCCGTCTTGATGGCTCGACGCCTCTCCCTTCGCTTCTTTTTTAGAAAAAACAGACCCCATTTCAAAAAGCGCCCCATACGCATAACGAAGATTTTGATTCCGCGACACAACCTTTAACATGGACGGAAGCAAAGACGTCTGCAAAAAAGCCATATCCTCATTCAAAGGATTCAAAACTTCCAAAACCTTTTCTGGGACTGAAAAAAACGCAACGTCGTGCGCACTCCAAAACGGCAGCGTATAAATCTCGCTGAGCCCGCGTGCGCAAAAAAAGGTTTTCAGCGCATCCGTCGGCGCTTTTTGAAGCGAAACGGGAACAGGCGGCAGCGGCTTCATGCCACAATGATGATACCCGTAAAAGCGCAAGACCTCTTCGATGAGGTCGGCATCCATCGTCACATCGTGACGCCAAGAAGGTGGCGTAGCTTTGAGCTCGGTGGTGGTTTTTGAAACAATCGTAAACCCTAAGCGGTCCAAAATATTCTCGGCGTCTTGAAGCGAAAGAGATTCTTCGCCGCTCAGGCTTGTTAAGCGCGCTTGGGTCAGTGTTACGGGCGCTTGCGTCGCTGCTTCAGGTGATTTTTCGAAACTTTCCGCGCACGTGCAGCCTACCAACGTCCCTCGGCACATTTTTTGAAGCAGCGCCAAGCCCCAACCCAAACTTACCGGCGTCAGCTCCGCGTCGACGCCTCGTTCAAACCGCGTCCGCGATTCGCTTCGCAAAAAATGCCTTTGTCCGGTTTTTGTTACGGAAACGGGCAAAAAAACGGCAGCTTCAAAAAGGACGTTTGTTGTATCGGCCGCGCATCCGGAGGCCTCCCCACCCATAACACCCGCTAATGTAAGAGGAACCTTATGGTCGGCGACAACGACGTCCTCCTCCGATAAGGCGCATTTTTGGCCGTTAAGAACCGTCAGCTCTTCGCCCGCCTTAGCTTGCCGCACGCGAACGCCGCCTTGAATGTGACGCGCATCATAAATATGTGTAGGCTGGCCTATATCAAAACTCAAAAAATTCGTAATATCCACCAGCGCATCAATAGGGCTCTGCCCAGCAACTTCCAGGCGCTGGCGCATCCACAAAGGACCCGGTCCGTTTTTGACGTTTTGGACAACCGCGCCCAAGAAAAAAGGGCAGTTCGGCGTTTCGACAACGATAGGAAGAGGGGAAGGCGGCAGCGCGTTGACATCCACAAAATCAAGCTTTTTGTCCTCAAAATGTTGCGCGTAAGAAAGGGGTTTGAGGGTGCCCATGCGCGCCGCAGCCAGTTCACGTGCCAACCCGCGCACTGAAAAGCAATCGCCACGGTTAGGCGTCACGCTTACGGTAAAAACGGGATCGTCCAAACCCAGCGCCTGAGCCAAAGGTTCGCCCGCGGGCGCATCAGTTTCCAAATCCAAAATGCCTTCGCCGTCCATTCCAAGCTCTAGCTCCGCGGCCGAACACATCATGCCCTGACTCTCTACGCCGCGAATTTTGGCGGCTTTAAGGACGCCCCCTAACTTTGGAACGAAGCCACCCGGGTGAACAAGGGCCGTTTTCATGCCCTCTCGCACGTTTTTCGCGCCGCAGACAATGTGCAAAACGTTCGCCCCATCAAAAACGCGGCAAACATGAAGATGATCCGAATCGGGATGTGCTGCGACTTTTTGAACCTGAGCGATTGTTATATCCTTCAGGCGCAGACTCGCGTCCTCCAAATCTTCCACTTCAAACCCGATCTCGCATAATTTTTCGGCCAATTCTTTGGCGGACGCCTGTGTTTCCAAATGATCTTTGAGCCACACGTAACTGAACTTCATGTTTCCTCTCCCTTTATTTTTCTTGTCGTCGCCTCTCTTGGAGCACGCGCCTTTATTTTTTGCCCTTCGTTGTCCTTTTTAGTTTGCGCCATAATGACTCAGCCATCGGGCATCCCCCTCATAAAACTGCCGAATGTCCGTAATGCCATACTTCAACATGGCGATGCGCTCCACGCCAAGGCCCGCCGCGAATCCTTGCAGGGGGGAGCCGTCCGCGAACGTGCTGAGCCCACAATTTTTGAACACATTCGGATGAATCATGCCGCAGCCCAAAATTTCCAGCCAATTCCCGCTAAGGTCCAACTTTAATTCCCCGTTGGTACGCGCGCAGCAACAATCCACCTCAAGCGACGGTTCGGTGAATGGGAAAAAACTGGGGCGCAACCGCACCGGCAGTGGCTCTTCGCGCTCAGCGGCGGCACACAAATCGATTTTGAAAAGGTACGAAAGAAGGTCAAGCAAGAAATGCTTCAAGTGAGCGACCGTGATGCCGGGTTCGACAACGAACACTTCGATCTGATGAAACAGGGGCGTGTGCGTGGCGTCCACGGCATCGTTACGAAAAACAGACCCAAGGGAAAGGGCGCGAACGGGCACGCCGACGGTTTCAAACGTGCGCGATTGCATGGTGGAGGTATGGGTGCGCAGCAGGAAGCCTGGCGCATCCTTAAGATACAGCGTATCCTGCATTTGGCGGGCGGGGTGGTGCGCGGGCATGTTGAGCGCTCCAAAATTGTGAAAATCGTCATCGACCTCCGGGCCGCTCATGATTTGAAACCCTTTGGCGCGAAAATAAGCCGACAAATCTTCAAAAATTTGCGTAAACAAATGCTTTTTGCCCTGCAAGGCTGGCCGGCAAGGCAACGTGACGTCCACGCGCTCGGCTTCGAGGCGCGCGGCGAGTTCTTGCGTTTCAAAAACGGCTTTTTTCTGGGCGATGAGGCCTTCCAAGGTTTCCCGCACGCCGTTTAAAACCTGCCCTTGAGTGCGGCGTTCGTCGGGCGCGATGGTGCCTAATTGCTTGAGTTCTTTCGTGAGGGCGCCGTTCTTCCCAAGGAAATCGACGCGCAAAGCCTCAAGCTCGGCTAAGGTGTGGCAGCTCCCAATTTTTGCCACCCCCTCTTTCAAAAGGGGGTGATTGCTAGCGGACATTTTGTTCTCTTTCTCCTGTTTTTTCTGATTTTACCTAAAAAAGGGGGCGATGTCTTAAGAAAACGGCAGGGCGCTGTTTCTTAACTTTTTCTTAAAGAGCTTTTGTTAAGTTAAAAGATAGGGAATACTTTGTTATGTTGGAACCTATGCTTTTTTATAATTCAAAAAACTATTAAAAATAGTCGTTTGTTTGGCTTGTTTCCCACTAGGGCACGTCCTCTCAAGCGACAAAATAGAGACCGTAGAGGAGCGCGTTTCCGTTCTTGAAAACCGCCTCAAAATAATGGGAAATATTTTAGCACGGTCAGAAATTAAAGGCCTTCTTAATCAAGAAAAAAATAAAGTTTATGAAAAAGATCTTCGAGAATGCCTTATTGCGGATACGATATCTCTTCCTGAGGCACTTTGCCAATGGGCGAAAGATCCGTGTCCTCCAAAAATTGCGAGTCTTTTTGCCGTCCTTGCTGCTTGTCAGGAAAGCCTCCAACACGAGGAAATTCATGCGAGAACAACGACCATAGAACCTCGTAACTACCAACCCTGTTTTTCGGATAGTCCTGTGTTAGGCGTCTATAAAACAGAAGATGGACATTTCTTCAAAGTTGAAGGGAACAGTGTTTCTGGTTGTACGGCCCAGGGTGCGCCTATATTGGAACGTGTTATTTCGGAAAATTTCAAGGCAGCTCTCATCCAGGGAGATGGTCTTTGCCGACAAGTACGTCAATGTGCCGAAGAGAGAGCACAACAATGTAGGCCTCTCATGATAGAGAAACTAAACGCAATTTATCAGACCCTTTATGACATTCAACAAGATCTTTTATTTTAGAAAAAAAGTCTTGATAAAGCGCCTCATTAATTAAGCGGTGCAGTCTGTTTGCCTCTATGAAGGCGGGTTCCCTTTTCTTTCTCGACCGAAGCGAAGTATAGCTAAGCGGCTTGAAAAATTTGCAAAAAAAATGTAAACCCTATTAGTGATTTTTGTTAACGGTTTTAATTTGGCTTACAGTACAGATTTTAGAAAGAGGGTATTGGAACATTACGCGAAAAG
>BNTO01000059.1 GCA_025996655.1 Alphaproteobacteria bacterium | reverse complement strand
GAGGAATTTCGAGACGAATTGCCTCCGTCGTTCGGGCGTTCCTGTGGTAAATCTGTCTCCTAAAGCCTCCTTCCACACTTCATAATCTTGCTCAAGAATTATACAACAAGAATTTGGGACTAGACAGGTACACAGATCTCTTGCAAAGAGCTAATCAACACCGTATCAAGGACTTTTACAGGAGGTCCAATGTCTCATAACATTGAACGCAATATTCCTGCAAGCGGAAAACTCTTAAAAAATGAACAGAAGGCAAAAAAAAGTGTTGCACTTTTGATAATTTTTGGGATATAGGTATGCTAAGCGGTTCTTTAATTTGTCTTTTTATGCTGTACAGATCTTTACTTCCTCTTATTCCCTTTTTTGTTTTCTTGGAAGTGCGCAGGGGACCCGTAGCACGTCTTCGGGCGAGACGGTTACTAGTGAAGACATCGTCGTAGTTTTACAGGAAGCGAAAAGAGCTACGGAAGCGTTTTACAAAACAATCAGTGGGCAGAAAAATTATACCTCGACCCAAGACATGAAAAAAATCTCTGGGTTGTTTAACGCCATGAAGGACATCGATGTACAAAACACATTTTTGTGCGACGAAGAGGAAAACAAGCCCAGGGGCAGGATAGGGGCAGAGGACGTCGTGAAAAAAGCGCTAAAATGGTTGTGGGATCTAGGAGCCGCGCTCACTTTTGAAACAAGTTTAGATTTCGAATCGATATTGAAAATATTAACAGAATTAAAATCTGAGTTGAGTGCCACGGGCAAAATATACCTTAACACGAACAAAACGCGGCTACTCTTGTCTTTAGGTCAACGGAAAAGGGCAGAAAGTCCAGCTCGGAAACCCGGCACACCTAAAGGAGGAGCCGGGGGAACGACAAGAGGAAGTAGAAAGCCAGACTTTCACATCGACGTAGAGGAGTTGATAAGGATCTCCGAAGGTCGAAACGAGGAATATTGGAGAACAAACGCGGTAAACTATGAGGGAGCATGGTTCGAGTGGTGGCTAGATAACGGAGAGGAACAAATAAAATATAGGAACGCGGTAAACACGGGACCATACCGCCTAACCCTCGCCGGGGAGCCCGCTCTGGCGAACAAAAACGCCAAGAGCAACTTTGGAGCAATTCAACTTAGTAAATGGGTTAAGGGGGCTGGACAAGGAAGTGACTTTTAGGCTTATACACTACATACGGACAGATCCTACCGCAATAAGAGCCCTTTTGGGGATGTGTGGAGAATCGTATCCCTGGATTCATGAACAAGAGTTTAAAATTCTCCGTTCCAACTGTGTGAAAGAGTTGCAAGAGCAGTTGAAAGAGTACAATGTCGAGAATGGGTTCGGTGGTTTGAAACGCGACATCGTGCCTCGTGGTCTTGACGCTGGGGCGCCTCCCCAGGATACGAAACATTTTTGGAATGTGCAAGGAACACCTTGTTTGGAGAGAACACAACTTTTTTGTACAACTTCGCAACTCTATACTTTTCCCAAATACAGTTGAAGACTACATTTCGAAACACCGTACAAATTTCGATGATGAAGCCCAACGAGAATTGTGGTACTTAGAGGAGGAACCGAGAAAGCGAAAGAACACATACACGACACACTCTACCACAAATAAAACTCTGTCTCCCGACGAGTTAGAAAACAGACTCAGATCTCTTGGAGAAGCGAACGTTACTAGCCGAAATCGTAGGGACACACATGAGACTACGAAAGGTTGGATTTTTGGTATTTTTTTGCCTTGGTTCAAGGAAAAACGCAACACCCGCCGAATCGGATGGAGCTACGATGGGAAGATAACGGTTGACAAAAATTACGGAAAAGAGTTTGGAGAGTTTTGTGCACGAAGTTTGTTGTACTTTGTACTTTCTAGGGTAAGCTCGGCAGAAACGGCTAAGTTTGTAACGAATATTGTAGACTAAGCGAATGACGAAGACATGCTCGTGTCGCCTGTTGAACTCGTCGGCTTCATTTTTGAGAAGTCTAGTCCTGACGTACTGGACGAATTCGAACAGGGAGAACAAGAAATACTTAAAACGGTATACCCGAAACTCAGGTCTCTAAAAAAGAAATAAACGAAAGAACTTATGAATTTTTTTAAACCCAGCAGACCAGTCTAACGCGTTTATATACAAGGTTTTTTTAATATTCTTCCCTTTTTTACATCTCGTAACATTTAACGCAAAATTCCGGCAAACGGAAAAAAGGAGATTATGGTAGAATGCGCCATGGATGGAAGGGGGTCGTATGAAAAGAAAATTTATTTTAGGAGCCTTGATTTTCTTGGTCGGTTGTTCGCGTTTGTCTGAAAATGCGCAAGATCTTTCGTCTGAGATTGAGAATCAGGAACAAGCCGCCTCTGAAAAGAAGACTCCTGAAACCAAAAAGGACGATTCGCAAAGAGATCCGGAGAAAAAGAATTTGCCGAAGCAAAAAGATCTTTGTCTTTTTAGAGAACCGCCTTTTAATATAAACGAGCTAAAAAACGGACAACCCACTAAAAGTTGGTGGCTTTTTGAAAACGGAAAATATCCACTTGGATCCGAACTTGCGCGACAGCCCAAAGAGTTTCCGCCGCAAGGAAGATCCTTTGGCTCTTCCGTCTCCGACTTTAAAGGATTATATAATAAAATCGGGTTAGGAGACAAACAACTCGCAGAGGAATTCAAGCGTAGAGAGGAATTCAAGAATCCGGAACCCCCTGAGTGAAATCGCTTGGAGATTATGGTAGAATGCGCTGTGGAAGGAAGGAGGTCTTATGAAAAGAAAATTTATTTTAGGAGCCTTGATTTTCTTGGTCGGTTGTTCGCACTTGTCTGAAAAGTCGCAAGATCTTTGGTCCACATTCGAACTTGAAAAACAGGCCAAAGAATTAAGAGCTAATCCCGTTTTACAGGTAACAAAAATCTCTTCTCTAAACCGTAGATCAGAAAGAGACTTGGCCCGCGAAAGAAATATCGCAGAAGACTACAAACGTAAGGAGGAATTCGAGAATCCGGAATTTACCCTTAAGATTTCTCCCAAAAAAAGAGAAAAACCTACGGGCTACCGCTGGAAGCACTAGTTCCCATAAAAACTCCCTTAAAATCCTCCGAACACCTCATTTTGTTTGCTTTTTCCCCTTACATTCGCCATCCTGTAACAGAAGGTTTGTTTGTTGATTTTGCATAATCGTGCTTGCCTTTCAGCTTCAATCCGACTTCAAACCCAGTGGGGACCAGCCCCAGGCCATCCAGTTCCTTCTCGACAGCCTCAACGCGCAAAAAAAAGACCAAGTTCTTCTCGGCGTGACGGGGTCGGGAAAGACGTTTACGATGGCGAATATTATCGCAAAAACCAACCGAGCCACGCTTATCCTAAGCCCCAACAAAACCCTAGCCTCGCAAATGTTCGAAGAAATGCGCGCTTTTTTTCCCAACAATGCGGTCGAATATTTTGTCTCTTACTACGATTATTACAAGCCCGAGGCCTACGTCCCCAGGACGGACACCTATATCGAAAAAGTGGCCAGCGTCAACGATGAAATCGATCGCATGCGCCACGCCGCAACGCGTGCCCTGTTGGAGCGCCCCGACGTTATTATCGTCGCCAGCGTTTCCTGCATTTACGGCATTGGCTCCCCAGAATTATACAGCGACATGTCTTTCCGCCTCCAAAAGGGCGACCATGTCCCCCTGCAGGAACTTTTCCTTCACCTCACAAGCCTGCAGTATCATCGTAATGACATTTTTTTGCAAAGAGGCACCTTTCGCAGCAAAGGCGATATGGTCGAAATTTTTCCCGCTCACTATTCGGATCGCGCCTGGCGCTTCAGTTTTTTCGGGGATGAACTCGAGGAAATTTTTGAAGTGGATGCGCTCACGGGCGAAAAAATGGCGGCGCTGTCTTCGGTTCACATTTTTCCGAACAGCCACTACGTTATTCCCGGCCCCACGCTGCAGCAGGCCATTGCCGAAATCCGCAAAGATTTGACCCTACGCCTGAGAGAACTACGCCAGGAGGAAAAACTTTTGGAGGCCCAGCGCCTTGAACAACGTGTGCGTTTTGATATAGAAAGCCTAGCCTCGTGTGGGAGTTGTGCCGGCGTTGAAAATTATTCGCGCTATTTTAATGGCCGTAAACCCGGAGAGCCCCCGCCCACCTTATTTGAATATTTGCCCAAAGATGCGCTTCTTGTGGTGGATGAAAGCCACGTTGCCGTTCCTCAACTGGGCGCGATGTACGTGGGCGACCAATCGCGCAAAACGACTCTAGCCAACTTTGGGTTTCGCTTGCCGTCCTGCAAGGACAACCGCCCCCTTCAATTTGAAGAATGGGACGCTATGCGCCCCCAAACGCTTTACGTTTCAGCGACGCCCGGGCCTTGGGAAATGAACCGTGTGGAAGGCGTTTACGCGGAGCAAATTATTCGCCCCACGGGTTTGCTGGACCCCCTTTGCGAAATTCGGCCCTGCGAGCATCAAGTGGATGATCTTATGGAAGAATGCCGTCAAACCATCCAGAACGGCTGGCGCATTCTTGTCACCGTTTTAACCAAAAAAATGGCGGAGCAGCTTTCGGAATATTTCGAGGAATCGGGAATAAAGGCGAAATATCTTCACTCAGAAATTGTCACCTTAGAACGCATAGAGATTATTCGCGATTTCCGAGCTGGCGAGTTTGATGTTTTGATTGGGATTAACTTGCTTCGTGAAGGTTTGGACATTCCCGAGTGCGCCCTTGTGGCTATTTTAGACGCGGACAAAGAAGGCTTTTTGCGTTCAAAACGTTCGCTGATTCAAACGATTGGCCGCGCCGCGCGAAATGCGGAGGGGCGCGTTATTTTTTATGCCGATATCCTTACCGATTCCCTCAAAGATACGCTTGAGGAGACAACCTCACGCCGCACGCGGCAAAAGGCCTACAATGATGCCCACGGCATCACACCCCAATCGATTTCCAAAACTGTAGCGCCTAAAACGAAAACCGAGAAAAATCAAGAAAAAGTGTTGGACCTTGAAGGCTATACGCAGGGCGAATTGGATTTGGAGGATTTGCAGAAAAAAATTAATGAATTGGAAGCCGTGATGAAAAAAGAAGCGCTGAAACTTAATTTTGAAAAAGCCGCCCACATCCGCGATGAACTCAAGCAGTGGCAGAAATTGCTTGTCGAGGGCGGCTAGAAGGCAAAAAAAAGGAGGAGGTGTCCTTAGAAAAATAGTATGTTTCGATACAAAATCACCGTGGAATATGATGGCTCTTGCTTTTGTGGCTGGCAGCAGCAGGGGACAGACACCGAAGCTTTGGCTCCCGCGTTTCCCAGTCTTTTTTGGGAAGATTATCTAAAAAATCCGTTTGCCCGTCCCAAACGCTCGTCTCTTCCTAGCGTCCAAAGCGTTTTGGAGAGGGCTGTGCAAAAGATGACGGGGCATGCCGTTCTTGTGGAAGGCGCGGGGCGAACCGATGCGGGCGTTCATGCCACAGGCCAGGTAGCCCATTTTGATCTACCGACCCGCCTAGAACCGCAAGAACTCTTATCCGGAATGAATTTTTATAGCCGCGCATGGGGTGTTTCGGTTCTTCAGGTTGCCCCTGCTTCTGAGAATTTCCATGCACGCTTTTCCGCTACATCGCGCACGTATCTTTACAAAATAGTGAATCGCGCGGCGCCTTTAATCCTGGATAGAAATCGCGCTTGGCATATTGCCTCGCCGCTTTGCGTTTCCGCCATGCAAGAGGCTTCCGCCTTTTTCTTGGGTTCTCACAATTTTCAAACGTTTCGTTCGGCGCACTGTCAAAGTCAAAAACCGCAAAAAACTCTTGATCTTTGTGACGTTTTTCAGATGGAAGATGTCATAGGGATTCGCGTCAAGGCCCGTTCTTTTTTGCATAATCAAGTCCGTATTATGGCGGGGACGCTTGTTCTTATTGGGAAAGGGAAATGTCCGCCCGCTACTATTGCAAACCTTCTCCAAAAAGAAGACCGAACCCAAGCCGGTCCAACGGCCCCTGCCCACGGGCTTTATTTAGAACACGTTGCCTACAACAGACTTCTCGCATAACTCTTCGAGAATGGATTTTTGGCTGAGTCGATTCGATGCTCAAACGATAACTCTGCCTCAAGTTAGGGAAGCTATGCTAATTATTTTAGAGGCTAACACCAACCTTTGTATGTTAAGGTGCGCGTATGGACATAAAACCTTGCAAATTGAGCAAAAAAGGACAGCTAAAATTAATGGAGTTTTTTGTTGCAGGAACGACAGCTAGAACAGCGGC
>BNTO01000058.1 GCA_025996655.1 Alphaproteobacteria bacterium | reverse complement strand
TCCCTCAGAGACAAGAACTTTCCAAGGAAGACGGGAAAGCGCTCCTTCTTGACGTCACCGAAAGCCCGATAGAACGTCCCAAACACAAACAGAAGCTTTATTATTCGGGCAAAAAGAAGCGGCAACCCGTTAAAGCAGAAATCCGCGTCACGAAAAAAGGAAAAATTGTTCACGTCTCCAAGACTCACCCCGGAAGTGCTCATGATTTTAAAGTTTTTAAAGAGGGAGAGCCCATTCCCAAAGATACAAGAGTTTTTTGCGATTCGGGTTATCAAGGCCTTCAGGATCTTCACCAAGCGTCGGAGTTTCCTTACAAAAAAAAGAAAGACAAACCGTTAGCTCCTGATGAAAAGGAGGTTAACGCTGCCCTGTCTCGACTTCGCGTTAAGGGAGAAAATATCTTTGGTGTGATGAAACCCTTTAAAATTCTCTCAGAACGTACCAGAAACAAAAGGAAAAGGTACAATGTGAAGTTCAAGATCATTGCTGGAATCGTCCATAGGAAAAACGGATTCTGCTGAGGGAAAAAAAGGAAAAGGGGGAGACTGTACCCTTTTTATAGAGATGACGAATCAAGGGCTTTTACAGGAGGTCTAATTTTGTGGACTCGGTTTGGCCAGGAACAGAAAAATTGCTGCGGGAAGCGTCAAAAGAATCATTTCCCAATATTCCGGAAGTATCAGAAGAATCATTGTCCGATATTAAAAAATCTTTTAAGTCATCGCTAGTAGAAAACGTTAGACCATTAGCAATTGAAGGGCCTAAAGAATCCCTCAACGCCCCAAAAGAGCCTTCAGATCTTTCCTAAGACCGCGCCCCCTCTTGAAAACGTGTTGAATCGCCTCGAGAGAGAAACCCATACCTCATGGCCGCGGCGTTCGTTAAATTTGTTAACCGACGTAAGGCGCTCTCCGTAAAGGCTATCGGCAGAATAAGTCGAGTAGCCAATATCAAAAAAGAATTGATGCGACAGGGGGACATTGCAAGAGAAATCAACGTTGAATTCTTTCCCAAAGGTAAAGGTCGCCGAGATGCCCAAATCCTTGAGGGATCCAAACGTCTTGTGCCCGCCCAAAACGGCTTCCATTTTGCTTTCGCCTTTTGCCACAAATTCGGTTCCAAACGTTATCGTCGTTGAATCGTTAAAGCGGTAGCCCGATTTCACGCGGTACGCAATACCTTTTGATGTCATATAAACGAACGTTTCTGGAATGCGAAACCCGTGGAATTCAAGAGGGGAAAAGCCCTGCTTGCCTCCAAAAACCGAGAATCCCTTCCGACGCGCCGCAAACATGGGCGCATACGTTGTGCCGCTACACAAGAGGGAAAGGGTATACGCCAAGACGAAATCGCTTTTGGAGACGTCGTCTATGATGCCCCAGTTTTTGTAGTCTTGCCAAAGGCTTACGGGATCATCACTCGTAGGTCCTTTTTTATAATCTTTCATACTGCAATAACACAGGGGAGAAAGTTTCCCTGCTAAATAGGCCCACCACTCAAAAGCGCTTCCTTTTTTGTTTTCAAAAATCCTATCGGCGATCCGTTCTGCCGCATACGTTTCGTTATTCATTCCCGCCGCGGCATGGATAATATCGAACGATTTGACAAGCGAAATTTCTTTGTCGGTATAGTCCAGAGCTTTAAGAACGGCGGATTTCCCTCCGGGAATACTCGTTAAATCTTCGAAGGCTTCATCAACGGCTTCGGCTATAACGGCCTCGTTCGCAACTACGGTTTCGGACCCAAAAATTTTTGAGAACTTATCTTGACCTAAGAGTTCTAAAGCCTTTTCGAGCTTGTGATCTTTTATAAACTTAGCAAAGAGGTCTTTCTGGGCTTGTTCCGACTGCCCTTCTAGGGATTTTGCAAATTCGAACCAAGTTTTTCCATGGGCTTTTTGTCTTTTCTTATAGGTTTCATCAATTTCTGAATCGCCCCGATAGTGAGTATTCCCTCCTCGAAAAGGTCCGCCTTTAAAAATAGAACGGAAAAAGTAGGCAAAAAAGTTTTCCCGTTTTTTCGTGTCATTGTCTCCGTCATCGGTTTTTGTTCCAACGCGCGTATCAAACGTGCCTCCATTGGCTCGGTAGCTTAACCCATGCCCAAATTCATGAAAGGAAATATTATACGCCTCATAAACGTACGCTCCCGTCAACCAGAAAAAGAGCCGTGCAGGAAGATTGCCTATGCCCGTGACGTGTGAATCAACCCAGTCTAGGCTAGCATCAAGAGTGTCAATAAGATACCCCGACAAATCCGCCAATCCGCGCGAAGAAATATGAAAATAAGAGGAACTTATACCAAAAGAGCGTTTCAACTTGGGAGATTTTTTCCCAGAAAAGAAGGAAACGTCCGCCGTGTCTTGTTCTTCAGACCGGACTAAAAGATCCGAATCTTCTTCTCCCAAAAGCATTCCGCTCCCGCAAAGGGAAGTAAAGCCACAAAAACAAAGAAAAATTTTCTTTCGTATCACGACGGCGCTCAAGTTTACTTTCTGCGAGTTTAGTGTATCTGTTCTCCCAACTTCTTGTCAAAAAAACTTTAAAAAAATTTAGGACGTTTTTCCGCTCAAATGTGTTGAGGAAAGGAGGGCGTCCGCGCTGGGACATCTTCTTCGGGGAAGTAGGGCTCTTGCTGTTTTTTAAGCGCCGCCTCCGAAGGTTTCCGCGCAACCCCCGACTTTGCTAATCCCATTAAATTCCCCAGCTGATCTTTAGAAAAATCCGACCCTTCATCCATACTTAGCTCTTCGCTCAAACCGGACGGAGGGATAGAAGGAATGTCAAGACTTACCGTTCTTTTGGCTTTAGGGCGTTTTGGCATTTGCGCATAGATTAGCCCCCGCGACATAAGATACCCGCTTGCAAAAAACATCCCACTCAGCAAGATGCACCCGCCTAGCAAAAAGATCCGCCCCGCGCGCGTCACGAAATGGCCCCTAAAACTTACCGACTCTTTCAGTTTTTCTTAATTCTCGCGAAAAAGCAACTTTTGAAAAAGCCCAAAAAGTTTGTTGCTGTTAAGATTTTAATATTTTTAAAATATAATAAACGAAATTTTAATATTTTTAAAATACAATGTATAAGGTATATGTTTTTAGGTTTAATCATTTATGAAAAAAACAATTTTAGCAAAAGTCTCCTTGACTTCGTGTTTGGTCTTGGCGCCCTTGAGTCTTTCCGAGGGTTCGACCGTCATCAAATCACAAACGCAGCTTGTGACAGAAGCCGCTTTAACAAACGTTTTGCATGACCTCAATGTTGTAAGCGAGGACTCGAAAAACTTTCTGCCCGCTCAAGATGCGTTGGGCTATGCTTCGAGTGAAACGAACAGAAACGTTGAAAAAGATTTAAAAAACGTATTAGAGAATCAGGATGAGAATAAAGGGCTTATTGAAACGGTGCAAACCACAATAGGCACGGTGGATGACGGCCGCAGCCTTTTGGAGAGGCAATCTTCTTTTGAAAACGACGTCAAAGTGATGCTCGATCACCATCATAAGGATCTTATGTTTCTAACGAACCTTGTTCATCATTTCTTTATATCCATATATTCGTACATTGCGCCTCCTCCCGACCCTCTTCCTGCGAACCTTGCGGGAGATCCCGAATGGATGAAAAAAGTTGCAACACGCGCGGCTGAAGAAATCGCAGAAAAAGTTACAAGTACTATGGCGGATTGCAAACTCTTAACCACGTCGGACAACGATGAACACCACCATCATCATCATGGCGGTCACCATCACAGCGACGATTAAAAGATTTAGGCGCGGAGATTCCACTGTTTTTGTACAAAAGATGGGCTTTTAAAAAGGGGGCGTTTAGCCCTCTTTTTGTGTTACAATGCTTCTTAGAGAGGGGATTCCTCCTGGAGATTCCAGAAAGCCAAGAGATAGAATCGCGAGAGGTTGTCCTAGAAACGGAAACTAAAGAAGAGGAACGCGATGTCCAAAAATACTCAGAAAAATCAAAAACTTTTCGAAAACGCTTCCGAGACGCCTGAAGAGGTTCAAGACGGGGCGCCTGCGAAGGAAGAAAGTAAGGATTTTTCCCCAATAAGCGCTTTGAACGAAGAGTTGGCGGAAGCCAAAAATCAATACCTTCGTGCTTTGGCAGAGATTGAAAACACTCGGCGGCGCGCGGAAAAAGATCGCGAAGAAGCCGCGAAATTTGGTGCGGCGGCCTTAGCGCGTGACATTATTACTTTTGTAGATAATTTGGAGCGCGCGCTTAAATGCGGCCCAAAAGGGGAGGAAGGCGGCGATGTTGCCTCTTTTGTTCAAGGCATTGCGATGATTTCGAAAGATATTCTCGCCGCACTTGCGCGGCATGGCGTACAAAAACTCGAGAGCGACGGCCAGCCTTTTGATCCCGCTTTGCACCAAGCCGTTTCCGAAGTCGCGAGTCCTGACCAAAAGCCGGGGCTTGTTTGTGAAACGCTTCAGGCGGGCTATACGCTGAACGGGCGCTTGCTGCGCGCGGCGACGGTTGTTGTTACAAAATAAATCGCCCAAACCCTAGGAGAACGCTTGTGTTTGATTCTTTATCCCAAAAATTGATCAGCGTTTTTGACCGTTTGCGCGGTCGCGGGGCCTTAACGGAGGCCGATTTAGACGCGGCTCTGCGCGAGATTCGTCTGGTTTTACTGGAGGCTGACGTCGCGCTGTCCGCCGTTAAAGTCCTGCTTGAACGTACCAAAGAGCGGGCTCTCGGCCGCGACATCTTCAAAGGCATTACGCCTGGCCAGATGATTATTAAATGCGTCTATGAGGAGTTGGTCGACTTCCTGGGTACCGACATCGTTCCTTTCAACACAAAAGCAAATTCGCCCTTTTCCTATCTTTTTGTGGGGTTGCAAGGTTCCGGGAAAACGACGTCGGTGGCTAAAGTCGCACGGAACCTCAAAAAAACGCACAATCTTTTGCTTGTCTCGCTCGACGTTTACCGGCCCGCCGCCTTTGAGCAATTGCGTGTTTTGGCGGAAAAGATTGAAGCGCCTTGCTTTGACGGGGATAAAAATGAAAAACCGCTCGCTATTGCGCAAAAAGCTTTAGCCTGGGCGGGGAAAAACAATGTTGATATCGTCCTTTTTGATACCGCCGGTCGCACGCATATCGACAACGTTCTTATGCAAGAAATTCAAACCTTGCAAGAAAAAATACAGCCGCTGGAGACGCTCCTTGTCGCGGATTCTATGATGGGCCAGGAGGCGGGTACAATCGCCAAAACGTTTCACGCATGCGTCCCCCTGTCGGGGCTAATTTTAACGCGCGTGGACGGCGATGCGCGAGGTGGCGCGGCTCTTTCTCTGCGTTTTGTCACGGGCTGCCCTATTAAAGGCTTGGGCACGGGAGAGGCTGTTGAAAAGTTTAGTCCTTTTGACCCCAAGCGTATGGTCGACCAGATTTTGGATCGCGGTGATGTTCTGCAGCTGGTGGAATCCGCAGCAGAACTTATGGAAAATTCCCTCGTAGAAAAAACGCAAAAACGCCTAAAAAAAAGGAAATTCGACTTAAACGATCTCAAGGAACATTTGGAGCAAGTAAAAAAAATGGGGAACGCCTCTTCTTTTTTTAAGCTTTTGCCTGGAGCGCGCAAACTGGACAAAATTATGAAAGAAAGCGGACAAACGCTGCAAGAAAGCGACAAAAAGATTGTTCGCCAAGTGGCCCTTATTCAAGCCATGACGCCTAAAGAGCGGAATCACCCCGAAATTTTAAATGCGTCACGAAGAAAAAGGATTGCTGCCGGCGCGGGACAAACCGTCATGGACCTCAACCGTCTTGTCAAAAGTTTTGAACAGACACGTGACATTTTAAAAAAAGTCATAAAAACGGGCGCTGAGAAGGATTGGGAGGCCATAACGAAAAAGATTCTGGAGCAGAGGTAGCGTTGGCGCTTCAAAACATTCCGCGCAACAAAAACGAGGTTGCTCCCCACCCACCCTTCAGAGAAAATAGCACAAATTCGTTAAGGAATAATGAATAAAAAATCATTTTACAATATTTGTATTTTGTTTACTGTTATTTAACGTTTTTCTGCTACCCTGTGAGGGCGGGTGGGAGTAACCTCATTTTTGTTGCGCGGCTATGGGGTGGGAAAAAATCCCCTATTTTTAGCGGATGGAAGCTAGAGAGTTTTAATTAAAAGATAGATGCTTTATAATGTGCCCGAGGAACATTGGAAAGGGTACAAGAGATGTGTTGCAAGAAATGCAGAAGTGATTTCGTCGTAAAAAAGGGGTTTGTTCGAGGAAA
>BNTO01000057.1 GCA_025996655.1 Alphaproteobacteria bacterium | reverse complement strand
TTCGAAAGAGGTGAAGGCTGTTGTTGAGGCCTTGCTCACAACACCAAGGGAATTCCTACCGCTATCAGCCGGCTAGGCGTATCCGTTTCGGGCTCATCGGGAAGGCTCAAGGGTGACATTCCTAAATTGCGTTGACACATTCCTAAATTGCGTTGACAAAAGTGAACAAAAAGCTTGACAAAATAAAAAAGATATTGCATAAAACGTTATCTAAAAAAATTGATAAAATAAGGTTTGCGTCTTAAATGTAGATTGTGTGGTGTTTTTTTATTGAGTTTTCTATGCAAATTCGTTCTTTTCTTTTAATGACTGTTCTGTATGTGCCAGGGCAAGAAGTGTGGAGCTCGAAGCCGGAGCGAATCTCCGCTGAGCAGGATCATCCTGTCTCTGGAAACACCGGGCAACACTTGACTCGCATTGAGACAGTTGCCATTCCCTATCCTAATCAGAACAACGTTGCTCGGGGAGGACCTTTGCAGTCTGGTTCCTCAAACTCGGGAGAGAGGTTTCCTACTGCGCCTACAGGTTCAGCGCCTTGGCCTAGTCCTTACGCCTACCCTTATCCTACAGGTTCAGCGCCTTGGCCCAATCAGACGGGGATTCAAACTTCTTCTGAACCTTCTTCGGGCGGGGCCGAGACTTTCAGAGGCTACCTCGAAAGACAGGCCCCTTCCTCGGCTTCGGTGGGACAGGTTCCTGTTGCAACCGAACCGCTTTTGGCAACGCCATCTGCTCAGGCACAGGTCGCCCCCGTGCAAGCAGAGGGGGGGGCCATACTGTTGCTCCTAAACCAAAATTTCAGACGCCAAATCCTGAAGAACGTGCGGCAATTTCTCTCGTAGCCGCTAGCTTAGGGATGCGAGGCCCTACGGCCTCTGCGCCAATGACCTTGAGACTTTCTGGTTCTTCAAGCTCGCGTGATTTAACCTCGGGAGCATCGTTTGGGTTTTCCCCCCCAGGCGCCTGGAGAGGCTACGACGAGGACTCTTTTGGATACGCAACCTTCTCCTGTGGAACCTCTGTCTTCTCGTCAGCCCCTAGTTGCTAGCATTGCTGCGCAAGCTTCCAGAGAACGAACTACTTCGGTTTCTGATGAGGCGTCAGTGCCTGCAACCTCGAGGGACTTAGGCTTAGCAGCGTCAGTGTCTTCTACTAGGGTCCACACAACATCAAGGGCTAATACTCTTTTGAACTTAAGGCGGCCTTCTCCACTGGAATATATTTCTGCTGAACCAGTATCTGCTGCGAGGCTCGCTTCGGTAGGAACTGATAGACGAAACAGCGTCGATTCGAACGAGAACGGGGAGAGGCCTGGAATTAATCCTGTAACTCCTACTGAGACCATGACTTTGGGTTCTTTGCTGGCAGCTTCCTCTGCCCAGGAAGACATAACTGCTCGACAGGGGCCCCGACCTTTGCACTGCTGCCTTACAAGCAGATTCTTCTTCCACGACTGGTACCGCCCTACAGGTACGCTCTACTTCCACAAGTGCTGCTGTTACACATGTGAATCAGGCAGGAACGCAAATCGGAGCTAACGAACACAATCGGGTTCCAGAGGTAAACCAGCTGGTCCAAGACTCTCCGGAAGAGAACCAGCCGCAAGCGGCTCAACCGGTCCAAGAAGAGCAAGGAGCGCAACAAAACCACGCCGCCCCAGCGGCAGCGGCGCCGGGAGGACATGGGGCTCATCACCACCACGCGGGACCAGGGGCAGCGCAAGGAGGACATGGGGCTCATCGCCATCGCGGGAACGGAGGCCATGGGGCTCATCACCAGCACACGGTAGTAGGGGCAGGGGCGCACGGAGGACATGGAGCTCATACCACCACGCGGTAGAAGGGGCAGAGGCGCACGGAGTACGGAGAAGGCGAGGACCTACCACTCCTGTCGCGGAAAGCAATGGGGCGTCAGAAAATGAAACACAACCCATTCGGCCCAGGGAGGCTTAAGAAGGCATAAACGGCATGACCATAATTCTTCAATCTGGGAACAGAGCGAGCAAAGGGATCCGAACAAGTTTTGGGAGATCATTCAAACACTCTTTCGGATGCGCACATACAGCGCGCCGGTTCCCCCATCGTTGGCGCGAGCAAAGAGAGTACCGCTGACGAAGGCGGCGTTTTCTTTCAACAAAACAAAAATTTCTTGAGAGAAAAGGCCGCTTTTTCCTGTGATAATCTTGACCCAAACGTGGCCCAGTAACTGGCTTTTGTAGAGAAAACGGGGAAGAGCGACCTCCGCCTCGGCGCGCGTGAGGCCATGCAGATCAAAGGTGGCATCGCAGCGAATAGTGCGCGCTTTACTCTGCGGCAGTGCCTCAAGCCCGTAGGACGAGGACAGTTTCTGGCGTTGAACATCTTCCTGCATAAGATGCGCCAGCGTAGGCCGCGCGGCGCCTTTGCTTTTGGGAGGCGCACTTGGAAAAACGTGCGTTTTATGAATCAGAGGGCGCGTTTTTTTTGTGATCTGCTTCCAAAGAGCTTTGTCTTCGTCAGTGAGCTTGGCCATGGCAGCGCCTAACGCGGAGAGGAACGCTTTGCTTGTGAGGCCGTGCGTTTGTGCCGTTGCGGTGCGGTGTGTACGCGGGGTTTGTGGGATTTCTTGGCATAAGGATTTTCTTGTTGTCGCCATTGAAGGCGCAAAGGAATGCCTTGCAAACCAAAGGCTTGGCGCAATTGATTGATCAAAAAGCGGCGATAACTTTCGGGGATGTCTTGTATTTTTGTGCCAAACAAAAGGAAACTCGGCGGGCATGTACCGATTTGCGTCATATATTTCAATTTCGAACGCCTCAGATGGGAAAGAGGCGGCGGCTTGCGTTGCGTGACGTCTTGCAACCAGCGGTTCAATTGCGGCGTTTTAATGTGTTTTTTGAGTTGGCCTTCGACGACCAAAAGAGCCTTTAAAAGGTCTTTTAGCCCGCGGCCTTGGACGGCGGAAAGGGGAAGGAGGGGGATATCTTTGGTCTCACTCAACACCGCCACGAGCGAATTTTGGAGGTTTTGCTTGAAGTACGGCTTATCTTGGACCAAATCCCATTTGTTTAGCGCCAACAAAAGGCCGCGTCCTTCTTCCAAAATTCGGCCCGCTAAAAGCATATCTTGCTTTAAAAATTCGCCAAAATCCGTTTTTTCGAGTTCCGATGCGTCCACCACTAAAACGCAAAGGTGCGCCGTTCGCACAGAAGACAACGCCTTGCTTACACTCAGTTTTTCGAGTTGATCCTGGATTTTGCTGCGTCTGCGAATGCCAGCGGTGTCGGAAAGCTGAAAGCGGCGGCCTTGATATTCCCAATCAAAATCCACCGTATCGCGCGTGACGCCGGGGAAGTCGGCCACCATTTGCGCTTGCCTTTGCAGGAAAGCGTTGATGAGAGTGGATTTTCCCACATTGGGGCGGCCTAAAATGGAGACTCGACAAACGGCGTCTTGTTCTTTTTCGCCTTCCTTTTCTGCGGCGGGTTCTGCGAACGCCTCTTTTTTCTCTTGATTTTTTTGTTCCGACTTTGGGACAAGAAGATTTTCTATTTCGGAAACCAAAGAGTCAATTCCTACATTGTGCTCCGCGGAAAGGGGCAAAGGTTGCAGGCCTGCTTTATAAAAATCCGGAGAAAACCCGGCTCCTTTCCACGCGTCACTTTTATTGGCAACGGTCAGCAACGTTTTGTTAAGCTTTCGGATTTTTTGAAAAAAGTCAAGCTGCGTTTGCACATCCGCCTCTTTTCCATCAAAAACAAAAATAAGAAGATCTGCCGTTTTCGCAATCTCCAGCGCCTTTTCAAGCATCATGTTTTCGAGCTGTTTTTGCTCTTTGGTAATACCGCCCTCAGAGGGCGCAAAAAGTCCAGGCGTATCCACAAGGCGCAGGACCGTTTGTCCCCCGGGCAAAATACACGAAACCGAAAAACAATCCCGTGTGACGCCAGGGCAATCAAAAACTAAAGCGCGGCGTTGGCCTGTCAGGCGATTAAAGAGTGCGGATTTCCCAACATTAGGCAGCCCCACAAGAACAACCGTCGCCTCAGGAGCGTGCCCCAAAGACGCCTCCGCCGTCCGCGGCTCAGCAGGCGGTTGGACCGTTTTTTTTTTACCCGAAGGCATAGAGATACCCATCGCTTGACAGCACATAAAGGACTTTGTCCACAACAATCGCTGCGGAGGGGTTGTTCACACGAGAAGGAAGTATCTGGACGACGCGGCCGTCTTTCGCGTCAAAAAAGACCAGGTCGCCCGAATTCGTCACAACCACCACGTGGCCGCCTAAGACCAAAGGCGCTGTCCAGTTTTTTGGCCTTTTTTTGGCTTTGTTTTCGGGCAAAGCCGAACGCCAACGCAGTTTGCCGGTTGTTTTTTCGAAACAAAAAGCTGCGCCCTCATTGTCAAGCGCAAACAGCCAATTCCCAGCCAAAGCGGGCGTATGAATCCCCGAAAAAGGAACGCTCCAAACGCGTGCGCCCGAATGGAGCGCATTCGCCGACAAATGTCCGTTATGCCCTAAAACGAAGACCAAATTCCCTGCAATCACTGGGGACGCATAAATATGTAAAACATTGGCCGCCGTATCGTCCTGAGAGCTAGCCGTCATAAAATCAAACCAAAGCTCGCTTCCCGATGCTTCATCGTAGGCCTTATATTCGCCTGTCGAATACACCGCGACAACAGAATCGCGGTCCACGGCGGGCGCACCATTCCCTAAAAATAAAACATTTTCGGGGGGATCACAGTGCTGCCACAAAAGATTGAGCTGATGATCGAGTCCAAAAAGGGCGTTGTTATTGCCTTGGATAAAAATCCTGTTTTTAGAAAGTGTCGGCGCCGAACGCAGCGCACACTCTAAGTTTTGCGTTTTTTTCACTTTGCCCGTCTGCGCGTCCAACAGCGCCACTTCTCCTGTGGCCGCGGACGCCACAACGCCTGCGCCCGGCAGGAAAGCCAGTCCGCCTATTTTGGACGGATCCTCAATTTTGGTGGCTAGTGCGGTCTTCCACAAAACACGCGGTGCGGACGCCACACCCTTCCCAGCAAGCGCTGCAACCGCCACAACGTTGCCCTGCGTTGTTCCCACAAAAAGAACGCCATCGTAGCTTACGATATTGGAAATAAGGCTTTGTTTTCCGCCTGCGTGCCCGACCGAAACGCGCCCGAGCCATTTCACGCCGGCAGCATCTAAGCAAAGGTGCCCCACTTCATGCGCGGCGCCCCCTTGATTTTGGAGCCACTGTTTTTTGTTTTTGCATGCGGGCAAGGAAAACGGGGTAGAGGCGAGGTTTTTGTCCACAGAAATCTCGGAGAGAGACGTGATGAGTAACTCTCTTTTCCCTTTAATTTTCGTGCCACTGCACCCCACAAAAAAAAGGGCGGCGGCCGCACAAAAACCTAGACACAAGCGTCTTTTTTCTAAACATTTTTTTTTCAACATAAATCCTCAAACGTAAGAGGCCAATCCTTCCTGGCTTTTTTCTTTCCAGAAGGGAACGCACACCCTCTTCTATAGTCTTAGTCTATACGGAGTCGAAGAAACAAGGAAAGTTTTTTTGTATAAACTCTGTTTTTGGGAGGATTTCGAGATTTAAGGCAAGTCTAAGAGCATAGAACGGTGGAATGGCGTGAGGTTGAGCACGTGCGAACGACAAAAATTTTGCGGGAGGACTTGAAAAGACAAGGACTGTATCCTACACTACTTCCCTTTAAAAAATCGCATAAGTATGCTAGGGATCGCGAAGTAGTATTTATTTGAAAAATTGCGCACGACAAAGCACTATGATTTAAAATTTAGAGAACAGGTTGCACCTTTTGTTATCCGTCATAAATATTCCTTTCAAGAAGCCGCTGAGATTTTTGGATGTCACAGAAAATCCGTAAGCCATGGGGTTGTCCACGTTTCTTCGGCTGATTCATAACTTTTTTGCAGTTTTTGCATTGGTATCTTTGATTCCCCCAGCCTGTTTTTCCGTATTTTATGATGTTTTTTTGATTGACAGTGATGACAGTGTTTCCTACGAGCTCTCTTCCCAAACATAATCTGGGGAATTCTAGCATTTATTAGGACTAAGCTCCAACTAGTTAGTTAAATGTCTCAAAAAAAGAAATGACGCTGAAAGAAACAAGGAACGCCAACAAATTTTTTTTACTTATACTACTTCCCTTTAAAAAATCGCATGAGCATCAGCATTCGTACTTAAAGAAAAAATCGAGTCCTAGGTCCAAAGAATCAAAACGATCCCGATTCCCTCGCAACCAACGTTTTCTATGTCCCCA
>BNTO01000056.1 GCA_025996655.1 Alphaproteobacteria bacterium | reverse complement strand
AACGACGCTAAATGCGTTTTGAAAACTTTGAGGAGCGCATCTACTTCTGAAACGCAAGGAATATCTTGGTTAAGCGGTTCTATAATTTGCCCAAGAATCAGACGGCGTGCGGCCAAATCCCAAGCTTCTAAGTCGAAAGAAGTTGCCGAATGATACAAACAAACTTGTCCTCCAAGGATTTGTAAAGTTTTCTCAAGAGGCGCAGAAAGGTCCTCATAAGCCTTTTTTAAATCCAGAAAACCTGTGTAAAGCTTGGGATCGCAATCGGCCAACTTTTTGTTTTCCCCTTTCAAATTTACAAACCATGTCTGTATTTTTCCGAAACCTTCAAGAAAATACGACTCAAAAAAGTTAAGTTTTTCATCAGGGGCTGGGATATCAACAGGCACAGTTTCAAGCGGCGTGTCAAGGGAAAGGGAGACTGTTTTGAGAAGCGTCTCTAAATCTTGATTTTGTTCTAAAAAGCGCTCTTCCAAATTTTGAAGAAACGTGAGAGGAGAAACATGGAGACAGACCGCATCTTCGGAAGAATCTTCACGCAGCGTTTGGGCAGCTTGGGAAGAAAGATTTCCCAAGGTTCCTGCGACATCTTTCAAGAAAAGGGTCCATTTGGGAAGGAAAACGTGTCCAAAGGCCTTATTTTCAAAAAGATTCTCATACGGCAAACGATTGAAAGACTGCGCCAATTGCGCGAAATGTTGGGCAACAGAGCCCAGGTTTTTCAAGAAAAGAGTGGGGCAAACAGCGCGAAAATGTGTCGTTAAAGCCTCAAAACTTTCTCTTATGCTCGTACCGGAAGGCGCATCCAAGGGCGCGCTTAAAATATTTTGGAAATTTTTGCTATACAGTAAAACCCTCTTTTGGGTCGCAGGCGCCAAAACGCCCCAAAGGATTGACGTGGGAAGAGCCTCTTGGATTTTCAAAGTTTCGCCTTGGAGAGCGCTGTAAGAGTCGCGCAACGCGTCCCAAATTCCAATAATACCCTTGTGTTTCTCTCCCGACATTTTTATTTTTTGTACGTGACTTTTGAAAAGATGCCAATAACTTCTCAAATCATTAAGGCCCTTTACCAAATCCTCTAAAGAAAAGAGTAAAGATTCATCGTTATACTCAAAGAGAGGAAGAAAAGATACAACGTCAGAAACCTCGCTCCCTGGATTAAGCGCGACGAAAATATTTTTGAAATCAGGGATCATCGTTCCAAGAGTTTCCTTGATCTGTGCCAAGGCTTGATAACCCCCATCAACACTCTCGGAATCCTCCGTTAAAGTCGTCCAAAATGTTTTTAAAAGGGCTGTGATACTTTCATTTTTGTCTTTTAGATTCTCAACAAATCCTTGAAAAGATTCCCTTTGCAAAACATCATAAAGTTGCGCACCCGCCATGTCGATCTTCAAAAAGAGCCGAATTCCTTGAAAGGTTCTTGAAATCTCGTTTACCAAAAAAGCAATTCCGGAGCTGCCCGTTTTTTGCAAAAACTCTTGAGAACTCTTGAGGCGTCCCGCTAAATTTCCTAAGGCTTTTTCTAAATCCTCAAGCGTACTTTCCTCTCTTATACAGGTCGGGCAACGATGACATTGGCACATCTTAAGGAGATTTTGTTGAAACAAAGAAAAAAGCTCTTGAATTTCAGAAAAGGCTAACCCTCTATTGACATGAGAGAGGAGGTAGGAACTTTGTGGAAACATATAGACGGCACAAAAATGCTGTAAATCTTCAATAAATCCCTGAACTTGAGTCAACAGTTGGTTACAACTTCGGTCTTCCAGCGCGTCAAGAGGTGTTGAATCTTCTTGAAAAGATTCTCCCAAAAGTCCTTTTATCGCCAAAAGAAGATTCTTTCCTTGCGTTTTTACTTCCTGCATTTCAGAAGAGTGAATTTTGATGAAACAATTCTTAAAACCATGCCATCTTGTATGAGTTAACGGCTCAAGCGCACTATTAAGGGTCGAAAGGACTTTACAAACAGGAGAAAGATCCCCCGTTACAAGAAATGTTTGCCGCATTTCGTCATCCCAAGAGGCCAAATTCTTTGAAATATTTTGGAACTCCTTTCGAAATTCTGCGAGGAATTCTATGAGGCTACCGCAACCTTCGCAACTCTTTTGAGGAAAGAAACTGTTGATGAGTGTTTCGCACGTATTTAGAACGCCGACTAAATCTTCTTCGGTTGGACTTTCAAGAAGAAAATATTCCCTGAGAGCCGCCTGAACATCTTCTAGGCTCGCAAGAAGAAGTTTCAAGGTCTCACTATCGTATATTCCATCGTAGCCGAACTTTCTTTGAATTTTTGCAAGCATTTCTAAAATATGAGAGACAGATTGAGCCGAACTTTCTTTTTTTTCGTCAAGAAGGAAAAAGGATCTTTTCAGGCGAGCCAAATCATTGCTAAGGGCTTCCGTATCCTCAGGAGGTGCATAGGATGGCGTTAATAAAACTTTAGAGTGAATCGGAAAAAGAGCCCTTAAAAGATGTTCTAAAATCGAAAAGACATTCCTTTGAAAAGGAGCATCAACGCTTGGGGAGCCCAAAACATTTTGAATTTCCACGAAATGAAGGCTTTCCATGCTCTCCAAAGCCTTCTTTAATTGATTGAAAACCGAAAAAAATGTTGATCTACGCACATTGAGGGAATCGTAAGGAGAACCAAGGGTTTTAACCAAAAACGCATACCATGAATTTTGAAGGGAGCGTTTCGAGAGTTCTTTCGCCAAAGACAAAACTTGTGAAGGGCTTCCTACCATGTGAGAAATCTCATTAAGAAGCGCAAAAACAGTGATGGGGAGCGTTTTATCCGTAAAAACATCTTGTGGAGTCCCTAGCAAAGCATGCAGAAAACGAAACGAACTATCGTCTGAAGGAATAGATTCGAGGAGCTGGGTCAATTGATACGAGACTGAAAGCGTATTTTCTGTGTCTGTAGAAACCAGAAGACGCATCAAAGGCGAGACAACAAGCTCATAGAGAGCCGTGTCAAGCTCTTTTAAGAGATCAGCAAAAGGAAACCCTTGTTCTTTGTTCTCGTAAACTAAATATTTTTGATAAAAATTAGAAGGGAAGGTCGAGGAAGGATTTGTAGCCTTCAGAAAATTAAAATTATTGTCGACAGCAAGGGGCGGCGTTATTTTAAAGAGATTTTGGACAAATCCTTTTAAGTTGAGGCGTACATAATTTCGCCGAGCATATTTGAAAAATTCTTGGATTAATTCAGCTTTTGCGCTATACCCCCCCCTTTTTTTGCTTTCATAGAAGTCAAGCTCTGAATCCAACGCCTCGGGAACCGTCACAAAAAAAGCGATATCCTGAAGAATATGAGAGAAAAGATCGTTGAGAACTCCCCACAAAGTTTGCTGATCGGCACCGTCCGCTGGGGCCCCACAAGAGCGTAAGACATCATCAAAATCCGAAGTCGCGCGTATTTGTTGCGTGAGATCTTGAATTTTTTGTGTAGAAAGCAAATATCCTGCCACCTTTTCGTCCGGGAAACTTCTAAAGAGCAAAGGCAACTCACTTCTTAAAAATCCCGAGAGATTCATAAGAGTGTTCAGTTTCATATTATAAGGCTGATAGGTTGAACCAATGGACGAAGGGACATCTAAAACATCCTCAGGTAGATCTGGATCGTAAAAATCATTTTCGGGTTGTAATGTGTTGATATGCGCAGCAACCGAGAGAATAGAGTCTAGGGCTTCAAAAAAATCGCTCTCTTTATCATGAAAGGTGAGAATGTCGTTAAGAACGCCAAAGAGGCTTCTGTCGGAAGAAAGGGGGCCCCCAACAACAGAGGCGATGTCGAAATCGCGCTGAAGCACTCTGCCCTTTTGAATAAGGCGATTATCGATTTCATAAAGCCCGTGCTGAAAAGAGGAAATATGATAAAAAAGGGAAGAATAATATTTTTGGAAATTGATTGCTAAAAGATGCGTAGGATCCCTTAAATATTGTGCGATCTCAGAAAGCCTTGACAAAAGGGAGAGCGGGAATTTCTGGACAGTTTTAAAATCTCCAATTCGGCTTCGAAATTCTTGATTTTCGGGTGTATCCGGAAGCATTTTGAGCCAGCGTGTCATTTGCTGAAAAAAGGAGGCGTGCGGCGCTGTCTGAATTTTTTCAAGAAGATCCTCGCGTAGTGCCGTTTTTATAGCCGCTGTTTTGGGTGCGTCCTCTAATGTGTCCGCACTTTCAAAAAGCGCCGGCAACGCGCACCCCGACACATAAACAATTTCAGGAACAAGGACTTGGTAACTTTCTTGAATAAGAAGCTTTTTTAAAGAAAGCAACGAAAAATCTTCCGATCCGGCGCTTAAGCGCGAAAAAATCTCAAAAGCTTTTGCACTATCCGGAGCCGCGATATTTTCTTCAAGACTTTGCAACACCCCCCATAAAGAATTTTCTTTCGTATCGCCACTTATCCCAAGGGCTTGAAGGAAGGCGTTGGAAGTGCAGGGAAGAACATCGGCCCCCAAATTTTCAAGCAGGTCCTGAATTTCCCAAAGTTGTTGAAAAAGAGAGAACGGATGATCCGAAAGGGCGTATCCCGCGTTATAATTTCCAAGAAGGTCTTTTTCGTAAAGAGCCGTCAAAGACGCGTTGGAGATACTCGTTTCGCTGATTTTTTGTCTTATTTTCACCAGCTTGCCAAAAAGAGAATTTTTCTCTTTGGGATCGAAAGGCTGGCCTAGGACGCCTTTGATCTTTTCCCATTTTTCTTTTTCGGAGAAAAAATCGAAGAAAATTTGTTGACAAACTGTAAAAAAAGAAGTGTCTGTTGAACCGTTTAAATCATAAGGGGACGTGAGCGGGCCGTTTTGCAAAAGGTCAAGCAATCCTGGCGTGTCGCCCTCAAAATAGGCATGCGAAAACTTTTGAAAGTCCAGCCATTTTTGATTTTCCTCCTCCGTTTGCCCCATTTCCGAAAAATCTTTTCGCACGAAAAGATTGAGATCCCTTACAATCTCTTTAAAAATAGGGTCTGAGAGTGTCCCCGCATCTTTCATGGCCTTGACTTGAGCAAAAAGAGGCGCTTGGCGCGCAGAGTTCGGCGCATCGGTTAATTTCCCAAGGCCAATACGAACGCCGGCTGCACTAAGATTTTTAAAAATAACAGACTTAAGTTCTTCTCTTCGCGCTTCCGTTTCTCCTTGCGCTAAAACAAAACCCTCCGGTGGATCCGCAGAAAAACGAAAGAAATTGGTATTAAGAAAAATTTCGTAAAATTCAGGATCGGTAAAAGGAAGAAGTTCAGGAAAGAGATGCAAAAAAGGATCGGGAAAATCCGCAAACAAACGTTTTTCAATCTTGCTTATTTTTCCGAAAAGGGCCTCTTCATCTTTCGAAAACCAATCGCCTAGGCTTGGATCTTCTTCTAAAGACTGCTTAAGTGCCTGAAGACTTGCTTGAAGATCCGTCTCTAATGCTTCGCGTTTTGCTTGTTGTAACGCAGGATAAAGGCGACTCACTCGAGAGATCAAGTCCATTAAAATATTGACTCTTCCTAAAAAAGTTTCGGGAGCGGTGTCTGTTTTCTCACCCCAAAGTTTTTTTGTTGCGTCCGCCCCTTCAGAAACTTGGGCCGAATAATGGTTTAAGGCCGCCCAAAGTGTTGAAGAAGGATCGGCAGGCGAATCAAAAGGCCGCCCAATGACTGAAAAAAGAGAGGACCCCTCAAAAGAAAGGGAAAGAATAAAAGATAAAAAAACAATAAAACAACGAAGCTTTGTCATATCATTTCTATCTTAGGGTGCCTATATTTAATCTAACCTTTACTATATTTATAAACTGCTAACAAACATATAATAAATATTTAAACAGGGGCTCTTACAAGCTGTACGACCGCAAAGGAGAGGAAAAAGAATCTTATTGTGAAGGAAAGCAATTTTATCCACGAAACCTGTGGATAACTCTGTGGATTAATCCCGAAAGAAAGACAAAAAAGGAGTCAAACTAAGGGGTAAAACAGGAATGCCTCTTTTTTAGGCACACAAGGAAACCCTAGAGAAATAAAGAGTTTAAAAAAAGCCCCCTCCTGTAAGGAGCTAAAAGGAAGGGAAAAATCTGTCAAGCAAAAAAATGAAAAATCTGTGTATATCTTTTTCAGAAAATGCAATGCTCTTTTTCTTCAATTTTCATATTTTTTTAAGGGGCTGACACCTAACATTTTTATGTTAAGGTGCGCGTATGGACGTAAGACCTTGCAAATTGAGCAAAAAAGAACAGCTAAAATTAATGGAGTTTTTTGTTGCAGAAACGACAGCTAGAACAGCTGG
>BNTO01000055.1 GCA_025996655.1 Alphaproteobacteria bacterium | reverse complement strand
AGTGCCCCCCATTTGAATCCGATGGGGCGATTAGGAGAAGCCATGAACGAATTTGTTCGAAACAACCGATTTTTCAGAAGTGCAAAGGAATTTCGACGATGTATTACAGTTTTTTGAGGAGACATGGGCTCATATTGCCCTTTCGTTGGTCCGTCGCATCAAGGATCATTTTGAAATATTAAAAAAATCCAAGGTCTCAGTGTGATTGGGTATAGATCCACACACTCAACGCCTTTAAACAATGTCTCCGTTATATCTCCTTATTGCTTCTTTAAACAAAAGAGAAAAACACTTTCTTTTTATATAATAATATTGTGCCCTATTCTTTTGATCTTTAATACTTTTCATTTCTAAAAATAAATTTCACAATCTCTTCCTCAACTTCATTTCATTCCTTTTCCTGCGTTTTTCCTTGCTTTTAAACTATGGTACCCTTTCTCAAAAGTCCTTCCTCTAGAAGTGTTGAGGAGTTTTTTGCGTTTGAGGCATCCTTTGATGGGGTTCATCATTTTCTTGGGGACGTGTGGGACTCTTGTCTTTTGCTCTTTTTTTTGTCTTTTGATGCAAAGAAAAATGGCTGGGGTTTACTATTCTAAGGCCAAAAAATTTACGCTTAAAGAAGATGTCGAATACTTTGTTGCTGAGATTAAAAGTCGCTTCAACATATCCGCCCCAGCCTTTGCGAGCAAAAAAAATCCTTTCTTTTCGAGTGTATATGTCGTTGACTTTTTTCTTGTTTTAATGTTATGGATTTTTCTTTTTTTCCCTTTTGACATGCCGCCTTCTTTGCGGTTGCTTTTCCTTTTTCTTCTCTTTCAACTTCGTTTTGTTTTGAAGCTTATTCAAACATGGTCGAGCCGTTCGCCCCTTGTTTTAATTTTGATGAATCAAAAAATTATTTTTTATGTGTCAAGCCAAATCTTTCTTGCGGGGGCTTTTTTCCTCGCCGTTCCTCTGAATATTTTTTCGGCACAACATCTTTTTGTTCGCTTAAGCCTTTTTGTTTTTTCTGTTTTTGCGCTGTTCGCTCAGAATGACCTTGGCCCCTTTCGGGTCTCTCTCAAAAAAAATGCGTGGGGTCAAGAGGAACTTGAAGAAATAACGTCTCATCAAGGAGTTTTTTCTCAGCTGACGCAGATGCTTGGACTCCTTTTTTCGGCGGCGCTTGTGCTTTATCTTGTTTCTTATCCCGAAAGTGATTTTTCGCAAAGCGATGCGATAGCTTGGAGCGTCTCGATGGCACTTATTTTAGGAAAGGCGATGGGCCTCGCCTTTTTGGTTTTCCTCACGTTGCCTTTTTGGGCGACGTATTCAACAAAGCAATATAGCGCCGTTATTTTTCACTCTCTCGTTCCTTTTTCGTTGGTTTTAGGCGCGTATCTTCTTTTTATACACTAAAGGGCTGAGATGTTAGGCTGGTTCTCTTTTCAAAACATTGTAAGAGGCATGTGGGTCTCGTACAAATACGCGAAAAACGCAAAAAAAGAACAAAAGCGTTTTTGGGCTGAAGTTGAGCAAGAGCTAGAAGAAAAACCGTTGCAGTTTCCCTCTTTTCCTGCCATGAAAGAGTCAGAGAGGCCGTGCCCATTTAACGCCATTTTTGAAAAAGAGGGACATTTTTATTTAGATAGGGCAAAATGTATAGCCTGTCCAGGCTGCCCGCATGGAGCTGCCCAGGCAAGGCAAAGTTTTTGTGGGAGATCACGCGAGGATCTTATCCAACTTTTAAAATAGGTGCGTTTTGGATATTCCTAACGAAGTCTTTTTTTTCTCCTTTTTGCTTTTCAATATTATTGTTAACTTTGCCGCTGCCCTTATCTCTCGCCATCCCAAAATTCCCCTTTTCATCCTTTTCACACAACTTCAAGGCCTCATCCTTGCGTGTAACGCCCTTTTTGTCAGTCTTTTTTTAGGGTTGTTGGCGGTGCAGAGTTTTGTTTTTCTTGTTTTTTTCAACAAAAAAGAGAGCCCCCATTTGAGCGATGTTGCGCAAGAACCTTCTTTTGGCCCCGCAGAACGAAAGGCGCGAACGTTTATCTTGGGCGGACTTCTTCTCGTTTCTTGTCTTCTTGGTTTTTTGTTGGTGAAAGAACGCACCGACATTTTAGGCAAGGCGTTTAAAAATATGTTTTCGGCTTCAACAACACTCCTCTTCAGGGAGCCCTTCCTTGTTTCGCTGGGGGTGATTCTCGTTCTTTTAACATTTTTGGGTAGTGTAAAAAGTTCGCAAAATCAAGAACACTATAGCGAAGAAGAGGAGTGAAACGCGCCCATGATTCCTTTTAATGTTGTTTTTGGCTTTCTTGTCGCAACAGTCTTCTTCCTTGTGCTGGGAAGTTTTTTCGCCGCGGCGATTATGGAAAAGCGCAAAACTCTCTCCCTTTTTTGGGCGACCTTCGGCATTTTCTCGAGCTCGCTTCTTTTTGTTGGCGTTTCTTTTTTCAACAAAGATTCCTCTGGCAGCGATTTTGCCGTTTGCATTCTGATCGATGCCCTTTGTTATTTCATTTTGGGCGTTAGTTCCTTTCAAGCCCGCGCCTTGCCTTCCCAAGAATCCGGGGCTTCTTATAGGAAAAGCGAGTCCTGATGACTTTTTTAAACGCTGCAACGCTCAGCATAAGTTTTTTGATGGGGAGCCTCCTTCTCTCGGTGCGTGTGCCTCTCAAAACGTTGCGCTCCCTTTATTTTCTTAGCTGGGGTGGCGCGTTTGTTCTTCTTTTTGGAACATTTTCAAATTTTTTTCCTTTGTCTGTAAGTCTCTTGTTGACATTGAGCGCGAATTTTGCAACAGACGTCGCCCAAGGTTTTGCGCAGCCCAATGTTTTTAACGCCCTTATTTTTCTTAGTCTTGCGCTCCTCGCCTTTTTTTCTTCGCTTTTTGTTCTCTTCGCTCCCAAAAAAGAAAAGGTGCTACGTTCGCTTTTTCTTCTTTACAGCGCTTTAGGGGCGGGGACGCTTATTCTTTTAGCACAAGATTTTTTTACCCTGTGTTTAGGCTACACGCTTAGCAGCGTTCTTTCTCTTTTTAATGCCCGTAAAAACTGGGAAGATGACCCGATCCCCGCCTCTTTTTATATCCAACTTTTGGCGGATTTTTGTTTGTTTGGTGGGTTTCTTGTTTTTTTTATCGCCCAAACGCCACTTTTCTTGAACTTTTTGCCTTCAGATTTGGAAGGACCTACAAGCACTCATCCTATGTTCTCGCCCCTTTCTCAAGGCCTTCTTTTCCTAGGCGTTCTCATTAAATCTGCCCAATGGCCTTTTTACCGCTGGTTTCTTGATCTTTCCGATACGACATCCTCGGCCAGCCACGCTTTTTTGCATCACTCTCTGATGCTTTCTTCGGGGCTTTTGCTTCTTTTTCGCCTTCTTCCCTACAGCGAAATGTCGGATTTTTACGCCTTGGCTTTTTTAACCGTGGGGAGCGTTGGGCTTATTTATTTCAATCTTTGTGCGGCAAGAACTAAAGATATCCGCCACATTCCCGACTATTTAGCGCTGGGGACCATGGGCTTTCTTTTGTTTCTTATTGGCCTCGGCCTACAATCCTTAGCGCAGTGGGCCCTTTTGTTTCATTTGTTCCTGCGCTTTTCTCTTGTTTTTTTAATAGGAGCCATTATCCAAATTTTCTCAGGCGAAACAAAATTAGAAAAAATGGGCGGGCTTCAGAAAAAAACGCCGCTTACTTTTGCCTGTGCTTCGATCCTTCACCTTTCCTTTTTCTCGTTTTTATTTTTTGTTGATGGCGGACTTGCCTCTCCTGTTTTGGATTTTTTGTGGAGCTCCGGACGCTTTGCGCTCATTTTTTTGTATGCCTTATTTTTCATGGCCGAATGTTTTGCCTTCACGCGTCTGTTTTTGCTTGTGTTTGCCGGGAAAAATCATTCGGACGAACACGTCGCTACTCACATCAAAGAAGCTCCCGGCATTTCTTTGTTTATTATTTTGGTAGGCTGCTTGATTTCGATCTTTCTTCAATTCAATCTTCCCGAAAAAATGAATTTTGTCGTTGGATCAAACACAAAAATAGGAAAGCTTTTCATTTGGGGGCTGAGCTTTTCCGTGAGTCTTGGCGCGTATTTTTATGTTAGGAAAACGCATTTGGCCGAGCGCGCTAAGGATTCCTTTTTCTTTGGTTTAAAAAAATTTCCCTCCCCAAAAATATCTTTTTTTCAAGGAGAAAAAGGAGGGAGGAGCGAAAAAAAGGAGGCGAGGGCCACGCTGCAAAAAACGTTTTTTTCTTTTCAAACTGCTGCAAATTCTTGGGGAAGTTCTTGGACGAATTTTAAAGCAATATTTTTTACGAACTTGGACAAAAACTTGGAGGGAAAAGTTTTTTTTGTTCGTAACAAAATTTTCTACTTTTTAGAAAAATGTTCGCCCGAAAAATTATCTTCGGTGCTTTTATTGGCGCTTGGCCTTCTTTTTTCCTATTTCGTTCTTATGATTATTTTCTTAGAGTTTAGGTAGAGATTGCTATGTTTTTCTTTGACGACACAGACCTTCCGCTTGTTTCCATTCTCATTTTTTTGCCTATTTTAGGAACACTGTTCCTTCTAAAAATCCCTTCCCAAAACACGCAAAACCTTAAGAATTGCGCCCTTTGGATAAGTACGGTCACGTTTTTTATAGCGCTCCTTATTTTTAGTCAAGTCGACATCACGCAAAGCAGCGTTCAGTTTGCCGAAAATTACGCATGGATCGCCCCCTACAACCTTCATTATTATGTGGGAGTAGACGCTTTCACGATGGGGCTCGTCTTCCTTGTTACGCTTACTTTTCCTCTTACGATCCCCTTACTTTTCGAAACTTCTGTTCCCCTACAGCCCCTTCACTTAATCGCGCTCTTTTTTTTCGAATCCGGTCTTCTCTGCAGCTTTTGTGCCCAAGACATCCTTTTGTTTTATATTTTTTCTGAGATGGCTTTTCTGAGTTTTCTTGTGTTGTTTTATCTTGCGGAATCTTCTCAAACTTTCAAAAAAAATCCTTATTTCAGCTCCCTCCTTTTTAGTTCTCTTGCGTTTTTAGGCGTGATCTTGACCTTCACTTACTACGCGGGCTCCTCTATCTTTGACGTTATTCACTACGAAACCCGCCACGCTCTTCGCATTCCTTTCTTTATCAAATACGTTCTTCTCAGCGCTTTCACCCTTCGCCTCGGCATTTTTCCTTTTCACAGAATTTTTCATTCTTTTTTTGAAAGCAAGGAAAAAAACATTCTTTTTTTGTTTTACGTTTATTTTTTCTTAAGTTGCGTTTTTTACGTTTTTCGCCTTTATCCCTTGATTTCTCCCACCCTTTCCGAAGCGCTAAAAATAGGGCTGAGTTTTGGTCTTCTTTTCAATGCAAGTTTTGCCGCCTGGCGCCAGAAAAAAAGGAACGAACCCCAGGGAGAGCCTTTCCGTCCCAGCGTTATTCCCCTCATCCTTCCTCCCCTTCTTATCCCCTTTTTAAATCCTTCCGCCCTTGCGTTGTCTGCCAGTTTGTTGATTCTAACGAATTATATTCTTCTTACAAGTTGCCTCTTTCTTTTTCCGCTTTTTTGTGAGGTTCCTTCCCTTCCTTCTGAAAACTCTTCCAAGCGCATTTTTTATTTTTTTTGCATGTCTTTCTTTATCTTTTTCTTTTTAGGGTTCCCTCCGTCTTGCGGTTTCAAAAGTTATGTTTTGGCGATAAGGCACCTTATGGCCCCGTCCTTCTCTGGCATTACCTTAGCCGTTTACATTGTAGCTCTTTTTTTATTTCTTTTCATGGGGTGTGATTTTTGTAAAAAACTTGTTTGCAATCATCAGATTTTTCAATTTTCAAAAGTAAGAGAAAATATCGTCGTTGCGTCCCTTTTCTCTTTTACCCTTATTGTTCTTGGCTTCCTGTTTTTTTCACCGCATACGTGGCACTTTTTTATTGAGTAACACATGAGATTCTCTGTATAACTCTCTTAGAAGCTTTTTTAAATCCTTTAAAAGCATCTTTGGATTGCCGACGCTGAACCGTCCCTCACACTCTTTTAGAAACAAGTAAAAATGCTCCTTAGGAATATCCTTAAATGCCTTTTGGCCTGGTTCCAAAAATTTTCAATTTCCTTGATAGGATTGTATTTATCCGCAAGGAATTGTGTATGATTCACCCTATAATGCTTAAATTCTGATACATCTAAGACATGATAAGCTTTAAAACTGTCCGTATAAACGGTGGAATCGGGCATGACTTTTTCTTTTATAGCTAAGCGGCCTGAAAATATTGCATCTTTGCGATCTCCTCCGATATATTGTAACAACTTACCTTCACAGCCTCTTCTAACGTTTTAAAATACTTTGAAACAGCCCGGACTCTTCCCTTTA
>BNTO01000054.1 GCA_025996655.1 Alphaproteobacteria bacterium | reverse complement strand
TTGGTGGCGGCGTGCCATAGCCCATTGGTGGCGGCGTGCCATAGCCCATTGGTGGCGGCGTGCCATAGCCCATTGGTGGCGGCGTGCCATAGCCCATTGGTGGCGGCGTGCCATAGCCCATTGGTGGCGGCGTGCCATAGCCCATTGGTGGTGGCGACATTTGCTGCTGATAGGGCATTTGCGGCTGCGGCGACATCACTTGCGGCGGCATCATGGGCTGCGGCGGCATGGGCTGCGGCGGCATGGGCTGCGGCGGCATGGGTGTCGGCGTGCTTGGCCTCATTAAATTACTAACGGTTCCTCCAACGCTGTTTAAAAGGCCACCAAGATCGAAAGCATAAAGAGGATTCTTTCCTACGCATAAGAGTAAAAAAAAGAGACGGGACAGTTTAAAAAAATGAAAACATTTAAAAACTGGTACGTTTTTGTTCATTTTTATGTGTCGAGGACAAACGTTCTTACGATAATTGTCACATTTTATTGTTAATTTTTTATTAAGAAATAAGTATTATTTGTATTGAATAAATAAACTTTAGAATAAACATTTGTTTTTTCATCCTTTCAAGCGGCCTCTTCCCACCCGTTCCTCGTCTCTTTTCTTGGGAACCCTTTTTTTTACAAATTTGATTTGAAAAATTGGAAGTTTTCTTTCAAGGCGAATGCTGTTCGCCATGACTAACAAACGTGTCGCCGAAATAGCCCATCTGTTCACAAAATAATGTTCGGTCACGTTGTTGCCGCAAGGAACCGTTTTTTTGCGAATGTCGTAGCCATTGTCTTTCAAAAAATTAATGATTTCGTCAATGGTGGCCGCGCGTGTTTGTGCAAAGAGGGCGTTGGCCGTTCTTCTCGTTTTGCAGGGCGGCGCCTCCACCGAAATAGGCGCCGTACACGCAACAAGAATGGATTTGTTCGAGCGCATAACTTGCCGAATATGAAAACGCGACACGGCTTTGTTGAGCGCCGTTGGCGAACGTCCCAATTTTTGTGACAAAATTTTAAAGGGCGTACCCTCCAAAAAACCATTTTTTAAAGACTCTATTTCTTGACAAGACCATGCATTTGTTTTTCGCATTGCAAAAATCCCCTTTTTTTCACTTCCCTAATACTCATTGTTTGGTATTCTAAGGGTGAAAGTCAAAAAAAATAAAAGCCCATAAAGTTTTAATAAAATTGTATATATCTTTCCGTGAGTTTACGGCGCTTGGACGGAATAAAAAGAAATTTTTCAAGAATCGTAAACTTTTTTGTTTTTTCTTCCCCAAACTCGTCGATCCACCTCATCCGCCATTTTTTCCGTCGCATGGAAGCACGCTTTTTTGCGCGCGGCGAGGCTCATTTTTTTGAGGACCTCCGCGTTTTCAAACAATTCCAGCAAAACATTTTTGAGTTTTTCCGGCACAAAATCCTTCTCTTCCATCAAAACAGCTGCGCCCGCATCGCGGTAGTGCGACGCGTTCGCAAATTGATCCCCGTCGCGTGAATGCGCCAGAGGAACCAAGATAGAAGGGAGGCCCGCCGCGGCTATTTCGGCCAGCGTAAGCGCGCCTGAGCGGGAAATGATCATATGGGCAGAATCAAGCTGTTGGGCGACATCCTTAAAAAAAGGGCGTAACGTAGCGGAAACGCCAAGGCGCGCGTACCCGTGCTTCACCGTTTCTGCGTCGGCCTCGCGGACTTGCTGAACAAGGGACAGACGCCTTAAAAATTCTTGAGGAAGCGCCTGAAGGGCCAAGGGAACGGTGCTGGAAAAAATGTGAGAGCCCTGGCTGCCCCCCAAAACAAGAAGATTCAGGGGGCCTGATTTTTGAGGCGGTTCATAAGAATGCGCTTTAAGCGCCTCAAATTCTTGCCTTAAAGGATTCCCCACAAAAATTTGTTTTTTCGCATCAATCTTCGAGACTTCGGGAAATCCTGTCGTGACAGCCCTGGCTTTGGGCATAAGCCTTTCATTTGCTCGCCCTAGCAAAGCGTTGCATTCGTGCAACACAAAGGGAATACGCAGCCATTGGGCGGCCAAAACGGTGGGAGCCGAAGGGTAGCCGCCAAAGCCTACAACGACAGCGGGGCGGTGCCTTACGAAAAAAGCCAGACTTTTGACGCCGCACCCAAGCAAGCGCAAGGCAAACGAAAGGCGCGTGGTCCGCCCGTGTGTTTTTTTTAAGTGGGTCACAAAAATGCGCGCAAAATCTTGAGGCTGAACCCAGGGTTCAGCGCGCTCATCCGTAAAAAGGACAACGCGATGGCCCCGCTGTTTAAGGACCCGCGCCAAACTCAGCGCTGGAAACACGTGCCCTCCCGTTCCCCCGGCGGCCAACACAAAAAGAGGCGCTTTTTTCGATCTCTTTCGGTTTTTTTTGCCGGGCTCTTCAGAATTCGATTTTTGGTGTGCCGCTTTGGTGGGAGAGTTGTCAAGAAGATTTGGGAACGACATGATGAGAACCAATCATAAAATCCAACTTCATTTTTGGCGAAATGCGCTAGGCTGTACAGAAAAAAAAAGAGAAATTGCGGTAACAAAAGAAAACTCCGCTGAATCTGCTTACAGAAACAGCGGAGTCAAGTCTCCCGGAGACTTTTGAGTTCGAGAAAAATGGAACCTTCCAAGCTTTTCCTTGTGATTTCGATCTTCTGTTGCCTTCTTTTCGACTCAACTTCTTTTTAGAGTTGTCCCCCCCCCCGACATTTCTCCACATTTGCCGGAGAGGAAGGAAGAAGAAGTTAGTCAAATAGGTTTTCCGCTTCTAGCAGATTGTCCAGCCGCGCTTTGCCGGTATGTTGAGTGTAAGCTTTGCTTTTGAGGTACCTTCCCAGTACCTCTGGATATTTTATTTTGATCGCTTTTAAAACCTTTACGACCCGCTCCGCTGGGCTAAAAATGTCTACCGACCCGCAACCCGTCAAAAATGCAGATTCGTAACTTCCAAAGATTTCGATCCCTCCCACGGAGTTATTCACCCTTCTTTCGTCTCTTAGGGCGCCTGCGGCTTCTTGGCCAGTCGCGCCCAAAGGCGGCTCGCTCAAATCGCTCTTGTAAAGTTCCTTCAAAAGAAGTTCCTTGTCGGGTCTGACAGCGAAGGAATTGCTTTGTCTATAGCGATCTTTGTCATGTCCTTTTAAGTTCTTAATCACCGCAGCTGTAGCAGTTCTTTCCGTCAATACTAGTCCGTCGCTCGTTACAAAGTGAAGACTGCTTTGCCCCGCACTTAACAATCCCATGCACATAGGGGCAACAAATAAAATTTTCTTAAAATTCATAAAAATCTCCAATAAATAAAAAAACAAAAAATGAACGCACCCTAATTCAGAAAAAAGAAAGCGTCCCCCATAATTTTAATGTATAATAAGATAAAAGGCTTATGTCAAGAAAAATCGCATAGCCTTGTTCAAGCGACAAGATTTTTCCGTACGCCACGTTTTTGGAACAGCCCGTTCCTCCGGCGCCAACACGAAAAGAGGCGCTTTTTTCGCCGCTCCCGCCTTCCCTAACCGTTCCATCTTTTTTATAAATCCCCTACAAATCCATGCCGTTTTTGCGTTAAAGCCAGGACCATACCCATCCCAAGCCCGACCGCAATAATGGACGAGCCGCCGTAGCTCACAAAAGGCAGCGTCATTCCCTTGGTGGGGATGAGGCGCAGCGCTGTGGCCATATTAATAAACGCTTGCAGCCCAAACTGAACCGAAAGGCCCGTGACGCTAAAAATAACAAATAAATTTTGTTGGCGCATCGCAAGAAAGAGGGAGCGAATCACGACGAAAGCGAAAAGCGCCGCGATAAAAAGGCAAAGAATAAGGCCGTATTCCTCGCCCGCCACCGAAAACACAAAATCCGCGTGCGCGTCCGGGACCAAGCGCTTAATAATGCCTTCACCGGGCCCGCACCCCCACCAACCGCCGTGATGAAAGGCGGCCAGCGATTGGCGGATTTGATAGAGTTGATCCGGGTCGCCCGTTTCGGGATGGAAAAACGCATCCAGGCGATTAGCCACATGCGGGATAAAAAAGTAAGAAAGTGAAAGCCCCGAAATGCCTAAAAAGGCAAGAACAAAAACCCAAAGCAACGGCATGCCGGCGATAAAAATTTGCACCATACAAGACATAATAATGACAAGCGTCATGCCAATATCCGGCTGCAAAAGCGTGAGCGCTGTGACAAGACCTATGAAAAAGAGGGCCAGTTTAAAGCCGGGGAAGTCGGCATCTTTGTGCCGTTCTGTCAAAAGCCACGCCACAAGAATAAGAAGCGCGGGTTTGACAAATTCGGACGGCTGCAGGGAAAAACCAAAAAGGAAAAGCCAGCGTTTTGCGCCCTTGATCTCCTGCCCCGCAAAAAGAACGAGAACCAGCCCGAAAAGGCCCGCCGCCAAAACGAGAAGCGAAAATTTTCGAATATTTTGTGGAGAAAGAAGCGAAACGGCGACCATGGTCATAAGAGAGAGCGGCACCATCAGAAAATGTTTCTTGACGAAAGAAAAACGCGCAAACCCAATGCGCGCCGCCACGCAGGGGCTTGCCGAAACGCTGAGGACGAGGCCAATCAACGTGAGGAGCAGCACGGCCCACAGCAGGCCGTGGTCCACCGTCCACCACCAACGGCCTAGGACGCTGGCGTCGCGCCGAACAAAGGAGGGATTAGGTGGCGCCATTATGCCCCCCCTTTTTCAAGAGATTTTGGACGCAATTTTTGAAACAGTCGCCGCGTTCTTCAAAGCTGGAGAATTGGTCGAAACTGGCACAGGCCGGGGACAGTAAAATGATGGGGGCGCCTTTTGGGGGCGCGGCTCGCTGGGCTTCAAGAAACGCTTCGTGAAGAGCGCGGTCCAACGTTGGGCAAAACGCAAAGGGAATGTTACTGTGTTCCTTTAATTCCTGCGCGAAGCGTTCCGACGCTTCTCCAATGAGAAAAACTTTTTTGACGTTATGCATGGCGGAAATGGCGGGCGTGAGGCCATCGCTTTTGGGGCGGCCCCCAGCGATAAGAAAGAGCGAATCGTTTGGAAAACTCCGCAGCGCCTGAAGGGTTGAGGCGGCGTTGGTGGCCTTGCTATCGTTAATAAAAATGATGCCGTTCCAGGTACCGCACCGTTCAAGGCGGTGAGGAAGGCCTCGAAACGAAAAAATGCCCTCGGCAATATCTTTGTCGGCTAGGCCAAAAAATTTCGCAACGCCATAGGCCAGCCCCATATTTTGAAAATTGTGGCAGCCCGAAAGATAAGGGTGCTTTGCCAAACTAAAAATGGGGCGGGCCCCCTGAGAGGTCTGCCCCCACAACATGCCTTGAACGTCCACACAATAATCCGCTCCTTGAGCTAAAGAAAAACTAGAAACCGCGCGCCCCTGTTGCTTCAATTGCGTGTACACGTCGTGCGAAAAGGCGTCATCCACGCCGACAAAGCACGCTTTGGCGTCCGTAAAAATTTTTCTTTTGGCCGCACTATACTTTTCTATTGTTTGATGACGCGTTAAGTGATCTTCGGTCAAGTTCGTCCAAACGGCGGCCTCTAAAGAAAGAGAGTTCGCAAGTTCGAGCTGAAAGGAAGACAATTCCAAAACGTAGACGGGGGCGGACCCGGGCGGCAGCGTATCCGGCAAAGGAAGAGTGAGGACGGGGGCGCCAATATTGCCGCCCACAAAAACTTTGGGGAAATGCTGCTGAAGCACATGCCCGATAAGGGCGGTTGTTGTGGATTTGCCGTTGGTTCCGGTCACGCCGACGCAGCGCATTTCCACGGTGCATTGGCGGAAAATATCAATATCGCTCAAAATAGGAAGATTTTTTTTGTGCGCCTGAAGACACACGGGATGAGACGGCGGGAAACCTGGGCTTTGGACAAGAAAAGCAAGGTGCCCCCAAGGGATATCTTCAAGGCGCACCAGGCTATGAGGCTTTGCTTCGTCAAAAACCCACGCACTAACGTTTCTCTTTTGGAAAAAATCAAAAACAGCTTCGCCCGTTTTCCCTCGGCCAAGAATGAGGACACCTTTTTGCGGAGATGGATCAAGAAGATCTTGGAACGACATGATGAAAAAAAATCCAAAAATCCAAAATCATTTTGGGCGAAATTCGCTAGGCTGTACAGGAAAAGAAGAGAGTGTATAAGTCCCCATAATTTGAGACGGTACGAGAGCGTCCTGAGATGAAAGATACTCCATGGGAGTTCGGCCTTTCAACCTAAAATGGGAACGATAATATTATATTTTCCCAATGCCTTTTCAAGCTTAGGTCTCAGCAAAAGCACGGTCGGCCGAATCCTTTGCAACCTCAAGGAAAAAGGCCTTGTCACACAATCTCCCTCCGCCGTTAGAACCAAGCAAAAACGTGTGTTTAAGGGATACGCCTCCCCCTTTCCTT
>BNTO01000053.1 GCA_025996655.1 Alphaproteobacteria bacterium | reverse complement strand
GATCGCAAAGATGCAATATTTTCAGGCCGCTTAGCTATAAAACGTTAGAAGAGGCTGTGAAGGTAAGTTGTTACAATATATCGGAGGAGATCGCAAAGATGCAATATTTTCAGGCCGCTTAGCTATACGCCGCTCTTGGGTTTCACAGGCTTCTTTTAAACGATGGGCGAGTAAAGATAATTCACGGATCGGAAGTTCACTGACGTCACGAAGCGTCGCATCATCAAGAAATCCTAAAGGGATACACATAACCGCCTCCCGATCCTGTTGACTAAAAAATCAGTGTTGGAAATAAACTCCGCTAAAGGGGCAAAATAAGGCCGATTTTTTTCAATAAGAATTTGAAGCTTTCCTCTTGAGAACCCAAAGGTTCGTGCCGTTTGGCGCAAGGAATCAAGACGGAGTTGGTTAAAAACGGGCCCTTCAAGAGCAGGCATTTTTTGCAAAAGCTTTTCTACCCCGATTTTGAAAGAAAGATCTTCATCCCAAGGCGAAAAATCGGAGAGGTCCTCTTCGGATACGGATTGAAGCGATACTCTTCGAAGCCGCGTCGGCTTTTTAAGACGAAATTGTTTATGAAGTCTGTTTGCCGCGCGTTTCTTTAAGACGTTTTCTGCAAATTTCTCCGGCGTTCCTTTGTCGGGATCATAGAGTTTCCAAGCCTCGAAAACTTCAAGGAGAAGATCCTGCTGGAGGTCTTCTAGGGTGTCGTCGCAAAAAGCCGGTAGCTTCTTGAGTTTCCACGCGTACAAATGGGCTCTTTTCCTAATAAAAGCGAGGTGTTTTGGGTTTTTAGGAAACATCGTCTCTCGGGTTTTAAGGGCGTCTGAAGGGACTTTGGCATGGGAAAGTTACGTACTAACATGCAGTAACTTGCCCTTTTTTGATTTTTCAAAATCCTTATTTTCTGCGGGTTTTGTCCTTTCCGTTAGGGGCGAGTTACGTACTTTTTGAAAAATCCACGTACTTTTTTGCCTTTACGTGGCTTTCGGGAGAGCTTTGGATTAAAGCCAGAACGAGAGATGAGCAAGGGTGTGGCCGTCTCCTTGAATTTAAAGATTCGAATCATAAAACAAGGGAAATTGTTATTCCGATGACGTGTTTTGCCTCGATAAAGAGTGAAAAATTTTTCAATCACATGTTGAGTGCAGGGTTTATCTGTTCGCATAAAAACTGCGATCGTGAGCTTATTGCTCGTTATGTCATTCAAAATCCCGTTTCTCGAGAGATGGATATCGTTTCTTCTGTGGGGTGGCATGAGGGGATCTTCGTCTTTCCCAACAAAACGTTTGGAAAGTCTGAGAGAAAAATGTGGTGCACGGCTTCCCCACTTCACCACAAGAAAGGCTCTTTAGAAGATTGGCAGCAGCAGATAGCGCGTTATTGTGTCGGTAATTCTCGACTTGTTCTCGGTGTTTGCGCCGCCTTTGCAAGCTCCGTTTTGAAAATTTTCGAAATGGAAAATGCTGGCTTTCATATTGTAGGGTCCAGTTCCTGTGGTAAAACGACATGCTTGAAAGTGGCGAGCTCTGTATTCGGAACACCCGTTGGCAGTTGGAGAACAACGGATAACGGCCTTGAAAACCTAGCCGTTCAACATAATGATTCTCTTTTACTTTTAGATGAATTGGGACAAATCAGTCCTTATCAGGTTGGAGACGCTGTTTACATGCTTGCTAACGGTGCTAGTAAAGGACGCCTAGACAAGAACGGTGTAGGCCAAAAAATTAATAAGTGGAGGCTCTTGTTCCTCTCAAGTGGTGAAACGGATTTATCGAGTCACATGAAAGCTAGCCATAAAAAAACCAACGTAGGACAAGAACTGCGTTTAATCAATATCAATGCTACGGACTCCTCGGAATCCTACGGCATTTTTGAAAACCTGCATGAATTCGAAGATGGTCAGAGCCTGTCTGCCCATCTTTTTGATGCTTCTAAATCCTATAAGGGAACGGCCATAGAGACTTTTCTGGAAACGGTAACTCAAGATACCGAAGCTATCAAACAGGACTACGCTCGCACACTCAGTCTTTTGAGAAAAAAATACCTCTCTAAGGGATCAGAAGGTCAAGACTTTCGTGTTTTTGAAAAATTTGCCTTTTTAGGAATAATCGGAGAATACGCACGATTTGTCACGAACTGGCCGGAAGGTGAGGCTATTCGTGGGTGTATGCAATGCTTTCAAGATTGGCTAGAAACGAACGAAGGCTTTGGAAACCGAGAGAGTAAGCAGATTTTAACTCAGATTCAGTTGTTTTTCGAACAAAATACCGAAAGCCAATTACAAGATATAAATAATTCCAATAAACATATAATGAATATGGTGGGTTATAAAGATAAAGACTTTTTCTATATTACACCTCAGACTTTTCGCTCCGTTATATGCCAAGGTTGGGTTTACAAAACTGTTGTCAACACGTTGCTAAAAGCGAATATCTTGAAAAAGAATGAGCAAAATGAAGTGTGCAACGTAAAGCGGATAGGCGAAAGGACCGTTCGTGTTTATACGCTGGATCGGAACCTGATAGAAAAATTATAAGAAGCACTTGAAACAGACGAAACAGACGAAACATCCGTAATTCAAAAAAACGTTATTTTACAAGGCGTTGAGGGTATGTGTTACGGCTTTCGCCTGTTTCATGTTTTTTTAGGTGATATATACAGAAGGGGTATATAAGACAGGAGCCTCTGCAAAGAGGCGTAACATCTGTAACGTATATATTATATTATTATGTATTATATTATATATTATATTATTACAGTATCCTGTAAGTCTTTTTAAATTGTTTTTAGTGTATATAAGTATAAATATTTGTTGCATTTATGTCACAAAAGTGTTACAAAGTTACGTCTTGTATACGAAAAGTACTAAAAGAAGATTGCCTCGAAAAGCCTTATAAACCAAGGCGTTGAGAGGTGTTTTTGCCATAAAAGGATTTTTTGATGATTCCTTTTAGACTATATCTAAAAACACGTGTTTTTTGCTGTTTTTCGTGCAAAAAAGCCTCTTTTTGATACCCATTTTTTTGATTTTGCCCAAAAACAGGAAGCGGTTTTAGGAAAGGATGACGCAGGATTTTTTTCAAAAAAGCGTTGCAAATCAAGGCTTTAGCCTCATTACGGGCTCTCCAATTTTTCGTGAACCAAAGGACCCTGGACCCGTTGATTTTCTAAAAACGTAGAGAAGACAGGATGTCGGAAGTCGTTAACCCAATTACCAAACAAAATGAGGCAATGAAATGTATTTCAAAGAATTTATGCATGCCATATGTTGATTAATTTTATCAATCTATTTAATATCAAATATAATTAATATGTTTAAAATAATTAAAATTAATTAAATAACGTATCTATTAGTTTTTGTTTATTTCTAAATAGACCTCCTGTAAAAGTAGAAAAAAATCATCGATTTTAATCAGGGGGATCGTTTGGGTCAAGGAGATACCAAAAAGTTTGTGTACGAGCTTTTATGAAGCTCTAATTTTCAAAAAAACAGCCAAAATTACCAAAAACTTGAAAAACTGAGAGAATTGACTTTTACAGGAGGTCTATTAAAATAGATTAAGATAATTAAAATAAATTAAATTAATAAAAAATAAATTAATGCAATTAAATAGGTATCTATTACACTTTATTTATTTCTAAATTAATCAAAAGATAAAACAAGATTTACAAAAATAAGCCAAAGGAGCTTCCTAGAGGCCAAAGGCTATTTCTGCAAAAACAAGCAACGGTCTTAGGGCACGAGATGACAGGAGCTCTTGAAAAAACGTTGCACATCAAAGCTCGGGTCTCGTTTCGTGCTCCCGTGGGGTGCATCATCTCCCCTAAAAGCTAGACATCGCTTTCCAACGGAGGGTCTCGGACTTTCCAAACAGGGGGCCGCTCGCTTCCGCATCTCTCAAAAGGCCAAAAATCTTTAAAAAGTGAAGATTATTTATAGGGGGACAAAAAACACAGGCTTTTCATGAGGGGGCACAGCACGAACGGAGCGTTAAGTATTCGTAGAATAAAAAATGAGTTCAAAATAAATACTGGGTCCTGTTTTTAAATATTAATAATACGAGTGAGGCTCGCCCCGAACTTAACTAGCGTTAGAATATTTGTAGACCTTAATAGCAAACGATGAATACAAAACTAAAAATACTCTACAAGCCCCTTACGGAGCTGCACGAATACGAACGCAACCCTCGTAAAAACGATACTGTCCTCGAGAAGATGAAGCACTGCATCCAGGAATTTGGTTTTCGTATTCCCATCGTTGTACAAAGCGATGGCACCATCGTGGACGGGCACTTGCGCTTTAAAGCCGCGAAGGCCTTAGGGCTTCAAGAGGTGCCTGTAGTGTTAGCGGACGAGCTTTCAGAAGCGCAAATCAAAGCGTTTCGTTTGGTTGCGAATCAATCCGCGAACTGGGCCGATTGGGACGAGGAGCTTTTAAAGCTAGAACTCGAGGATCTCAAAAATCTTAATTTTGATTTAGATCTCACAGGCTTTGATTTAAAGGATATTGAAAAATTTTTAAAAGATGATTTTGAAGATGATTTTGAAGATGATTTTGATGCAGAAAAAGCAACACAACAAAATCAAAAAATTATTTCAAAACGAGGGGACCTTTGGCTTTTAGGAAAGCACCGATTGCTTTGTGGCGATAGCTTAGATCCTAAGCAGGTGGCAACCCTCATGAACGGCTTTAAAGTCGACACCGTCTTTACGGACCCTCCGTACGATTTTACCGAATGTTCCTACGCCTCCATTCTTAAAGATTTCTCAGAAGACGCGAACGTTTTTGTCATGAACAACGATCCCAACATGATTCGCTATCTTCGTCAATCTCAACTCGACTTTCGAAAATTCTTTATTGCAGACTTCGTTTTTGCGTCTCCGCAAGGCAGTGAACCGTACCTTTCGCATATTCTCGTTTCTCATGAGAAAAATGGAAACGCCAAATCCAACAAAAACCTTCGTGACGGCTTACGTTCCCTTATTCGCATGGAATACCGAGGCAATCTTACGGATGAAAAAACGATTCACACGCACCAGAAAAGTCTGAAGTTCATTACAACGTTTTTAAAGCATTACCAAGCAACGTCCGTTCTCGACATTTTTGGCGGCTCAGGGTCTACGCTCATAGCTTGCGAAAACCTCGGGATCCCTTGCTTCATGCTCGAAATCGAACCGCTGTACGTCGACGTCATCCTTCAACGGTGGGAAGCCTTAACGAAAGACAAGGCGCTTTTAGAAGCTGATGGTCTGACGTTCTCAGAAGTGCAATCTCTTCGAGAGGCCTCATGCTAATTTCCAAAGCCGAGTTCGCAAGAAACCAAGGTTTTTCCCTTCCTTACGTTTCCTATTTGATTAATAAAGGGCATGTGATTCCTGTCGAGGGAAAAGTGGATACAGAGCAAGCCCTCGCGGCCATGGCGGCTATTCGTAAACCAGGCAGGGCTTTGTTTCGCAAGGGAACGCCATCAAGCGAAGCCCCCCAAGACAAGGGGCAAAGGAAGGCCGCTTCCCCTACCGAATTATCCACAGCACTTCTAAAAACGCGTATTAAAAACGAAGTGGAAAGAGGAAAAATGTTGGAAATCGAAGCCAAAGTAAAGACGGGGCAGTACGTCGATGCGGAGATTGTTGAAAAACAAGCGTTTCAAGTTGGACGCACCGTTCGCGATTCCTTGCAAAACATTCCCGATCGCGTGGCGTCTCTGCTGGCGTCTCTTTCCGATGCCCATCAAATCTACGACATCCTCACCAAAGAAATTCGTTTAGCTCTTGAAGGCCTAGCCGAAGCCCTGGAGAATCCATGATCTACGCGAAAAGTTTCACGGCAGGGCTCAGGCCTGACCCTTTACTCACGGTTTCCGAGTGGTCGGATTCCCATCGCATGCTTTCGCAAACGGCGAGCTCGGAACCTGGCCGCTGGCGCACCGATCGCACGCCTTATTTACGCGAAATCATGGATTGCCTGTCCCCTAGCAACCCAACGGAGAAAGTGATTTTCATGAAGGGTGCCCAGATTGGAGGGACAGAAGCCGGAAACAATTGGGTTGGGTATATCATTGATCAAGCTCCAGGCCCCCTTTTGGTTGTACAACCGACGGTCGAAAGGAGTAAGCGGTGGTCGAAGGGCCGGTTGGCGCCTCTTATTGATGACACGCCTTGCCTAAAAGAAAAAATCAAGGACCCACGATCGCGTGATTCAGGAAACACCGTTCAAAGCAAAGAATTCCAAGGTGGGATCGTGGTGGTCACGGGCGCCAACAGTGCGGTGGGGTTACGTTCGATGCCGGTTCGGTATTTGTTTTTAGATGAGGTCGACGCTTATCCTGGAGACGCCATGGGTTCCCATTCAACATGTTGAATGGGGCCCGCGATGGTGA
>BNTO01000052.1 GCA_025996655.1 Alphaproteobacteria bacterium | reverse complement strand
AGTCATCCTCCCCCTATGCGAGCCTACGCTCCTTCAACCCTACGATCCTCGATGATTTTTAGGCTCCGGACTGTGAAACGAATACAAGGTTCCTGGATTTCACCGGATAAGCCTAAAAATCCCACGGACTTGTTGCAACGTCTCCGTGGTTCGATGTGATTAAACATTGAATCACAATGTCATTATAGGGGTTCGAAATATATGAGGAATTAAAAAAGCTTCTAAGAGAGTTATATTGAGAGTCTCATGTATTAGCCTCAATTTTTTTATCGCACCTTTGTTTTTTATTTTATGACGTAGAGATTGCCACGAAGTTTCTGGCCTAGAAGGATCGTAGAGTCCCCCAACAGGGGCCTTTTTCAAGATCTTCCTCTTTTCTTCAAAATAGGTTAGCTTAAGGGAGAGATTTTGTTTTTCTAAACAAGCGCCGGAAGCGCCCATACTCCAAGGAGGCCTCTATACCCATTCGTCCAAGAAATATCGGTCCACTCGAAAAAAATGCGAAAAATGACTCCTTGCGCGCTAATGAGGAGATCACAGCGGCGGAGGTTCGCCTTGTCGGCGTGAATGGTGAGGCGGTTGGCGTTGTGCGCCTGAGCGAAGCGCTTGAAGCCGCGCGGGCGGCGAACCTCGATTTGGTGGAGGTGTCGCCGAAAGCTGAGCCGCCTGTTTGTAAGATTATGGACCACGGGAAATATCGCTACGAACAGCAAAAAAAGAAAAATGAAGCCAAGAAAAAACAAAAAACTATTGAAATTAAAGAAATTCAAATCCGCCCGGCCATCGACAAACACGATTTGGAGGTGAAAATGAAGGCGGTGAACCGTTTTCTCAAAAGCGGGGACAAAGTTAAATTCACCATGCGCTTCCGAGGCCGCGAAATTAGCCACCAAACCCTTGGCCTGGACGTCCTCAACAAAATTATTGAAATGACCGCGGATATGGCCAAAGTGGAGAGCCCACCAAAATTGGAAGGGAAGCAATACTCCATGACGCTGGCCTCATTAAAATTAGCAAATTAAAAAGGAGTTTTTATGATTGTTTCTCTCTTGGTTGTTCACGCGTTTGTGACGGTTGCGATGATTGGGCTTATTTTGTTGCAAAAAAGCGAGGGGGCCGGACCGCTTATGGGAGGCGGCGGAGGCGGAATGAATTCTCTTTTTACCGCGCGAGGCGTGGCCAATATCTTGACGCGTTCTACCGCCGTTCTCGCATTTTTCTTCATCGGCAATTGCATTTTGATTGGCATTTTGACGAATCGAGAGCTTAATCAAAGTGCCCGCTTTTTAGAAACAGCTGCTGAGACGGCGACAGCAAAACCAGCCCCCGTTTCGGCTGACCAAAAAAACGAAACACAAGAAGAGGGAACGCCTGCGCCGGAGGAAGCCACTGTTTCTAAAAAGGAAGGAGCGGAAACGCTCTCTCCAACAGAAGCTACGCATTTCGCCCCCAAAAGAGCAGAAAATTCTTCTCAAGTCAACGCCAAAAATTCAGTTCAAGAGGAAACAACCGCTCCCACTCAGGCTGAAACAGAAGCCCCTATTCAGACGGAAACGTTCGAGCCGGAAGAAAATAAAACCGCACCCCATGAAGATTTTTCTCAATTAGAAGTCGAAAGTTTAGACCAGGCAGCTATGGGGATGTCCGCTCCGGAAGAGCCCGAAGTTTCCGAACAAAAAGAGAGAGACATTTCTTCAGAAGCCGCAGAAAATATAGAGGTTCATGCCTCTCCCGAAGGGCAAACCGTTCCTTAAATTTTTCTTGAAGTTTTATAGCCTTCAGTCTTTTTTCATGAGAGGAGAGCATGCCGCAAACGAAATATATCTTTGTTACAGGAGGCGTCATGTCCTCCCTCGGGAAAGGCCTTGCCGCAGCAAGTCTCGCCGCCTTGCTTCAGGCCCGCGGCTTCCGCATTTGTATTCGGAAATTGGAACTTTATTTAAATGTAGACCCTGGAACCCTTAGCCCCTACCAGCATGGCGAAGTTTTTGTCACCGAAGACGGAACCGAAGCCGATCTTGATTTAGGCCATTATGAGCGCTTTACTGGCCGAAATGCCGAGAAAGCCGATTTTTTTACAACAGGGAAGATTTATGCCGAAATTATTGAGCGCGAGCGCCGTGGCGATTATTTGGGAGGCACCGTTCAAGTCATTCCGCATGTGACCGATATCATCAAAAAATTCATCACATCGCATGCGGATCATTTTGATTTTGTCCTTCATGAAATTGGGGGAACCGTGGGGGATATTGAAGGCGCCCCTTTCCTCGAGGCTTTGCGCCAATTGCAAAACGATTTTGGGAAACACAGGACTTTTTTCGTGCATTTAACGTATTTGCCTTATGTGAAAACGGCTGGAGAATTGAAAACAAAACCCACGCAACACTCCGTCAAAACGCTGCTTCACGCGGGGATTCAGCCGGATTTGTTGTTATGTCGCTGCGAGATCCCGCTTTCGGAGAGTGTCAAAAACAAGTTGGCACTTTTTTGTAACGTTCCCGCCGAAGACGTGATTGCCGCGCTTGATGTCAACAACATTTACCGCGTTCCCATGAATTATAGCCTTGAGCGCTTTGATGAGCGCGTTTGCTCGCATTTTAAGTTAAGCACGAAAGAACACACGTTCTCTCAAGAATGGCTCGAACGCTGGGCCGAATTGAACGATCGCATAGAAAATGCGCCGCACGAAGTTGCGGTGGCGCTTGTGGGGAAATACACAGAGCTTCCGGACGCTTATAAATCCATCAAAGAGGCTCTTGTGCACGCGGGGGCACACAACAATGTTCGTGTCAATATTTTGTGGTGTAATTCGGAAACGTCGCCCGACATTTTGGCCGAAATTCAAGGCGCCGACGCCGTTTTAGTTCCAGGCGGTTTTGGCCAACGCGGAACGGAAAACAAAATCAAGGCCACGCAGTGGGTGCGCGAACAAAAAGTTCCGTTTTTGGGGATTTGTTTGGGTATGCAGCTGGCCCTTATCGAGGTGTTTCGCAACATTGCGCATGTGGAGGCCAATTCCACAGAGTTTGATCCTGAAACGCCTAATCCCGTCATTAGCCTCATTACCGAATGGAAAAATAATGATGGAACGCTTTCCAAACGGCACGCGAAGGTTGATCTTGGCGGGACGTTGCGCGTTGGCGCGTATCCTTGCCTTTTGGCGGAGGGTTCAAAGGCGCGAGAAGCCTACCAAACCGACCACATCTCGGAGCGCCACCGCCATCGCTATGAATTTAATTTGCCTGAATTTGGTGAAACGCTTAAAGATTTGGGGCTCACGATTTCGGGAACGTCGCCGGATGGACGCTTAACGGAAATCATAGAAAGAACCGATCATCCTTGGTTTGTGGGCGTGCAGTTTCACCCCGAATTTAAATCGCGCCCCATCGAGCCGCACCCTCTTTTTGCTTCCTTTATCCAGGCGGCGTTTGCTTGCAAGCAAAGAAAGAAGAGATAGGAGGGCCTCGCCCTCTCTAGGATGAGCCAACTCTTGGGAGGGATTTTCATACATATTGCCTTATTTTCGTGAGATCGATAGGATCGCGCTAGAGGTTTTAGAAAAAGGGTAAATGTGTCGAACCTTTTTCTTATTTTTCTGCCTGTTGCCCCTGAGATAGCGCTACTTCTTGGCGGCGCGGTTCTCACTTTTTTTTCTTTTTTCCGAAAAAAAATGCCGGTACGTTCTTACAAAAATCTCTTAGCCCTCTTCTTTTTCGTTTTTTTCGTCTGTGTTTTGTTTTTGATTTTATACGATTCCAGCCTGGAGCTTAACGTCCTCCAAAACATTCACAGCCTCGACCCCACTTTTAGAAAAACAACCTTTTCCGGCATGTTTAGCATCGACTGGTTCACAAAAGTTTCCAAATTAGCGCTCGGTTTGGGGACGTTTCTTTTCTCTCTTGCAACATTTTTTAACAAGACCACATTTTTTGAAGCCGAAGATTTTCTCTCTATTTTTATGGTCCTTCTCGGCGCCTTTTGTGCCTTGTCCGCGGATGATTTAAAAGTTTTATTTTTAGGCCTTGAAATCATGAGCTTTTCTTTGTTGATTTTTATAAGAAATTTTGAAACGCCGAACGCGGACCCTATAACGTTCCGCGTTTTTATTATTTATGGCTTTGGGACCGCGCTTTTTTTGTTGGGGAGCGCCCTGCTTTACAGCTTTTATGGCACAACCGACCTCCCTTCCCTTTTCAGTTCTTTCTCAAAAAACAAACCTCCCCAGAGCATAAGCTCAGCCTTTCCCTTCCTTGCCATCCTCTTCATCCTTTTAGGCCTCTTCGCCAAAATGCTTTACGTTCCTTTTCAAGGTCTCTACAAAGAAACCGCTGAAAAAATAGAATTCTCCGCCTTTGTTTTTCTTAATTTTGTTCCGCGCCTAACGGGCCTTCTTTTGCTGATCCGCCTTTTTACGCTTTTTCATTTCGAATCTTTTCGTTTTTTGTTTCAAATTTTTGGGGCGGTCGGTATGTTCTTGGGTTTTTGGAACGCGCTCCGTCAAACTCAAATTAAAAACATTTTAGCCTACGAATCCGTTGGAACTTTGGGACTTTTACTCTTAAGCTTTGGTCAATCGTATTTGAATTTTTTCCCGTCCATCATTTTTTTATTTCTTATATCCTCCCTATCCCTTTTGATTTTTATGAGCACCCTTCTTCGCGTGCAAAGCTTTGGCCTCAAAGTCACGACGCTTCATGAACTTTCTTTTGTGCGCGCCCAATCCCCCGCTGCGGCGTTTTTGCTAGGCGCGAGCTTTTTGAGCCTTATCCACATGTCCCCGTTTCCTGGGTTTATTTCTTTCCTTTTATTGATCAAAGATTGGATTGCGGAAGAGGCCTATGGGACACTTTTTCTAGCGCTTTTTTTCAAAATTCTTTCCTGGGGTTGCGGCCTAAAAGTCCTAAAGGTCCTGCTGGAATCGCCCTCCCTGACAAATTTCGAAAAAAGACGCCGGCTAAAATACCGCCATGTTTCTTCATTCATTATTGGCACTTTATTTTTCCTTCTTTTTTTTCTTGTTTTTAAGCCCGACGGTAGTATCAATCTTCTGTCTTTAGCACGAACCACGCTGCAGTGGTCTGAAGATTTAGGAGCGCTCATGTAGATCAAAGATTTTGTTTGATTAAGAGAAAAAAGCTCCTCCCTCTATGAAAATGATTTCTCAAAAATGCTATAATGAATTTTGGAAGGATTTATGCAGGTTAGGTGATGGCAAAAAATCCTCTTGATCTCTTCGTTCCTCAGAAACTCCCCTCGCCGCGGACAAATCGTGTTGCTAAAGAAATTCAACGCCTTCTGTCGCAGCTTTTTCAGAGGCAGGATTTGCCGCCAGTGTGGAACGAATCGCAACAGATTATGCCGTTTCCTGGCCCTATTACAATTACAGAAGTAAAAGTTTCTTCCGATTTGCAAGCTTGCACTGTCTTTTTTATGCCGCTTGCACGCCAAAATGTTGAAGCGTGGCATTACTATTTCAAAAGAGCGACGCCCTTGATTCGCAAGCAATTCGCTAAACAGTCTCTGTTGCGTTTTGTTCCTTCCTTCGTTTTTCTTCTCGATCCGCAATTTGAAATCGAAGAACGCATGGATCTTCTTTTAAAGAAAATAGCTACCCCCACTGTTGTGCTTAAGGGCGAGGATTGATCTCAGAGAGTTTTATTTTTCGTTCAGATTCTAGCAAGGAGAAGCCTTATAAACAGAAGGTCTCTCCTGAAGAAGGAAAGGCGTTTTTTTCAGTTTAAGAAATATTTCTAATTGCCGGATTTCGTGGTTCAACCAGTTGTCGGGCCCGTGGTTGGCCTTGTGCTGTTTCCATCAGAGACTTCAGAAGAGTTATCTTCTGGCGGTATCCCAAGGATAGCGAGCTGCTCCGGTGTTAACATGAGCCGGGCGGTTTCCTCGAAAGGCATTTTAAATTGTGATTCAAGCGTCTGTTTTAATTGCTTATAGCTCTCGCTTGCTTGATCGTGCAGCCTCTGTAATATACTTACTAATTGATCCCTCTCCTTCGCTCAAGTTTTGCAGTGAGCTACTCGAGTTCGCCATAGGCGACAAAGCCGAGGCTATAAAAAACAAGAAAGACATTTCTTAAAAAACATAGAACAAACTCCTAAAAAAACACTAAAGCAGCCTAGTGCCGATGTAGTCAAAGATAAAGACTTTTGCAAGCTTTTTGTTAGGCTGTAAATCTAATGAAAGAACATTCCCCCCCCTCTGTTGCCCTTGAGGGCGAAGGCTAGTCTAAAGGACTTTATTCTTGGGGCTGACACCTAACATTTTTATGTTAAGGTGCGCGTATGGACGTAAGACCTTGCAAATTGAGCAAAAAAGAACAGCTAAAATTAATGGAGTTTTTTGTTGCAGAAACGACAGCTAGAACAGCTGGAGAATGGGTTGGTATTCACAGAAATTCTGCAATAAGATTCTTCCATAAATGACGGGGAACGATTTCATTCAAACAGTAAAATCATATCGAGCAATTTTGTGGGA
>BNTO01000051.1 GCA_025996655.1 Alphaproteobacteria bacterium | reverse complement strand
AGTGATGATCCTCATGATTCTGGAGGAGAAACGAAATTTGGGATATCAAAAAAAAGTTATCCCGACCTGGACATTAAGAACCTTACAAAAGAGCAGGCATTGGAAATTTATAGACGAGATTTTTGGGAGCCCTATCAAGATTTTGAAGATCGCCTTGCCACCAAAGTTTTTGATTTGGCGGTGAATATGGGGCATCACAAGGCCGTTCAAATTCTTCAAAGGGCGTTACGCTGTTTAGGCGCGCGGCAGGTTAAGGATGATGGCGTTTTAGGCCCCGTCACAAGACAAGCCGTTGCGTGCGCCCAAGAAGATTTTCTTCTTACGGCATTACGATCCGAAGCCGCAGGGGTTTATAGACAATTGGTGGCACTTAACAATAAGAATCAAAAGTTTTTGAACGGTTGGTTGAAAAGGAGTTATTTATGAAGGAAACGCCTCAAAATCCTTGTCCTTGCAAACCGGTCACCCCTTCTGCAATAACGTTGGAAGGCATCCTTCACAACATTCACGCGTATCCCGTGACCGTTTCGGGGGGATTCCTTATTATGGGCGTGACGATGATTAAACTTATTAGAAAATTAAGAGGAAAATAATGCTTCCTGTCCTCCTTGGTATGACCTTCTCCGTTCTTGGAAAAATTTTCAACAAAGTTGCCGACGGTTCTCAAAAAGCCGAAAGCGGCTGTACCAAATGGCAAACAAAATGTAAGCAAAGGCGCAAAAAGAATCGCAAAAAGAAATAATTTTCACGGTTATTTCTGGGGGCTTCTCTTAAAGCCATCCTCGTCTAAAAAAAACAACAAAAGCATTCACTTAATTTAAGGGGTTATAAATTTGTTTTTCTCAAGGAACTCGACATTCTTTCTCTTTCTGATGTCGGATGGAGAGGTTTTCTAGAAAAAGTTTTATGAGCTTGTCTAAACTTCGACCAAGCGTATAAGATTGCGATTTTTGGAAAATTTCTCAAGTAGTCAAAACACGATATGGAGGCTTGCTTTTCTTAAGTTTTTTGTTGCTACAATGTATTTGTGAAGTTGTTTTTATTGAGGTTCACAACGTTATGTTTAAGCTTATTTCTCATTTAGCGTTTGCAACAATATTTTTGACGATACCAGGAATATCTTCGAAACCGAAGACCTCTCCTATAGACGAAGCAGCGAAACCCAAAGTGATTCGAACCACCGTTTTTTGTATACAGAAACGGTACGCTTTTATTGTACTAACGAAACCCTTCGAAACAAAGGATAAGACCTCTCTTTTGGAAGATTTAAGGGAATCGGCTCATAAATGTTTTCTAGAAACTTTGCAAGACCAATACAAAAGCCTGTTTACTGAAATTAATGAAGTTTTCGGCGAGCCAACGATCCCTGACGGAGAACCAGGAACCAAAGTGATCCTTTTTGCAGCGAAGCCATTGGATTCCTCAAATTTTAAAGATAACGACGAAAATTAAAAAAGTGAGCGTTCCTATTCTCTTTTAGACTTTGCTTTAAGGGATATTGGAGCCTTTTAGACTTCTACTCCTCGTCCCTAGCCCCTCGTCAATCTTATAAAAAGAGCTGTCGTTGCATTCCGGCACATCTAAGGAGGGACGACCGTCCGTAAGGGCGGCGTCTCTTGTGCTGCGAACTTACATATATGTTGTTTTTTTGTTTTTAGATGTGTTAGACTATGCCCAGCTGTCGCGATTGGGTTACTTGGTTATGTTTCAGAAAATTTTTGGCCTTGTTCTTTGCCTCGTTTTTTCTTTTAGCAGCTTTTGCGCACAGCGCGTGCCGCAACGGGAAGACTTCCAAAACTACGCGAGGGGCGCAAATTTTTACGTTGATGTTTACGGGAGCGGCAGAGACGTTCGACTTTCGATCGCCGAAAACGGCGCGTCTATTTTTGATCAGAGAATCACGGCTGCGCCCTTTACCGGCATTTCAAACGGCGAAGTAAGTTTAGAAAGAGACCAAGACACCTTAGTCTGTCAAATATACAAAAGAGCGAAAGGAGTATTGTTCAGCTTTTCGATCAATTTGAACGGAGATTTGGAACTCTCCACCGGAGGCAGCTCGGATACCGGAATCGAGCATCACGTAAAATTTGCTATTAAAACCAACGGATCGGCCCATAACAACCATCCGATAGCGTTTGATTCTCTTGCCCTTTCCTGTCGTAATTTCTATAACCGCTCCGTTTTGAAGTCGAACTCCTATACCCTGTTTGCAGATTATTTTTACAACGGTGGTGTCATCGATTCCAAAAGCGACAGAGGACCTATCCCATGGGAGGACTACGAAAGATACGTGCCTTCGCTATCGTCGGCACCCGCTCCGACGCACAGGGCCCATACGTTCGACAAGTTTGGAGCTCTCTTTGGAAACGATCTAAAGGCTTTTGGGGGATTAAGCGTCAACAGCACCGGATCCTTCAATGTAGAAAACTTGTTTGTTGAAAGAGGCTCTGTTTCTGCAAATTGCTACTTTGATGTTTCCAACACGCTTACGGGAAACGTCACTTCGTTAGATGTCGGAGATAGGACTGTTGCAAATTTTGGACAAATACAAACCAGTCCTATGGAAAGGCTTTCGGTCAAAGGTAATCTGCGAGTAGGCAAATCTTCAAGTCTCGACGCTAAATTATTTGAAAATACCGGACGCATTATGGCGGAACAATCGCTGCGCATCCTTACGGAGAAGCTAAGAAATGGCGAAGGAAGCATTCTAGCCAAAGACGCATTAGAAGTCGTAGAACGATCAAAAGAGGGTATAAAGCAGCAAATCCAAGAGGGCGAAACGTCTCAAGTCGAGCTAGGCAACCTCCTAGGAAAGACTGTAAAGATTGTGCATCACACGGACCATTACCTCAATACGATCACCACTTATCGTTTTCCGGATGGAACTGTTTCGCATCGCACGGAAACCGGCTACCTTTTCCAAAGGCGCGAAACTAAGACCGATACGCAAAATCTTCCGCCTGCGGTTCAAATGGCTATCGCCGTAGAGATGGCAGTGACCAATCTACTGCTGAACGCTTTAAGAGAGTCTCTCGGCGTTTTAGACAGAATCGGGAGAGAATTAAAAGCGCAAATGGAAGCGGCGGTTAGGGCTCGGGGCAGCGCCGACGACGTTGCCGTGGACATGCGCGAGCTTGCTGCATTGTTGAGTCAAAACGACGAGGACGATCTTGAAAAATTTTTGGTGACGCCTCGCGTATACGACGCTTTATCGGCTCATAACGCAGCAAGTCGTTCGCTGCTGTCGTCCATACGCAGCCGAGTCGATATCGAGCGGAAATTTACCGTAAGAACCGCTCCCGCGGCTGCGCCTACGGGGATGAGAAGAAGTCCTTCTTGGGGCGATTTAACGCACGTAGCAGCAGTCCAGAACAAAGCGGGCGGCCTCTCTTTCGAGTCGATCGCGTCGCATTTAACTCTCTGGCGTTATAAAATGGAAAAATTGGCGGCCAACAATCCGAGAGCCTACGACGCTCTGATGGCAGCTTGGGATTTGAAAGTAAAAACGACGCTTGCAACAGGAGCCATTTCCGCTGCGGCGGCAGCTCTTGAGACCGGCGGCGCTTCCTTGCTCGCCTACGGAGCCAGCCTTGGAACAGGCCTCGGAATAGACTGGGTTGCAAGTCTGGTTGCGAGGTACGGAGCGGATGTAGCGGCGGCCAACGCTGCAGAGGGAAACCCTCGGTTGTACGCATCCTTTAAAAAGACGTTTGATTTTGTCGGAGAGCAGGTTACTCGACACGGCGTCCGAGCCGGAATAAGGAGATCCGCAAGAACGCGAGCGGAAACGCAGAGACCCGCGGCCACAGCCCAGGACTCGGTAAGCAAAGCTCCTTATGACCCAAGAGTGGCTGAACGGATAGCTCAAAGATTTGGCCCTGTTGAACGCTCTACTGTACCAACTTCCAGTCAGCCAAATGTCAGATTGGCCGGCAGTCATATTCAAAGGGTTGCAGGGCATGACCCCTTAACACACGAGCCAATTGTTCAGCGAGTGGTATTTGATCAGAGAGGATTCCCAATTTTTGATCCGTATATAAAATACCAAACGAGAATCAGCGGAAATTTATCAAGTATGTCTCCTGAAACTCATATGAGAATGGCTACAAGGCAGTTGAGAGCTGATATTGAAGCTGGAAGAGTTAATAGGAGCTTGTTCTCTGATGCTGAGTTCGCAGATATTAGAGATGGAACAGAAAAAATTGGAAAGTTTACATGGCATCATCATCAAGAAACTGGTCGAATGCAGCTTGTTCCAGAGGATATACATGAATGGGCGAGACATGTTGGGGGAAATAAACTGTGGGGGAATAGATGATGGATAATCTTAGTAGCCAAAACATTCGCCGTGATGAAGGTTGTATTTCAGCCGATGTAGTTAGAAATTTGGAGGCAACTCATAATATTAAATTACCTGATATGTATGTTGGTTTCATTATTGAACATAATGGAGCTCGTTTGAAGGCAAGGATTTTCGACTATAGCGATGCCAATATAAAAAGCAATAAAAAAAACAGTAATTCTATAACTTTTTTAAATATTGAAAAAATTGAAAACCATATAGAAAACTTAAAATATATGGAAGAGCCGGATTGGGATCCTAAATATCTTTTCGAAGATGGTTTAATTCCATTCGGAGACAACGGAGGCGGCGACATGATTTGTTTTGATTATCGAAAAAATAAGAAAACAGACAATCCGCCAGTTGTAATTTGGAATCATGATATGGGGTTTGATCATAGGGTCGCTTTTATTGCCAATAATTTTAAAGAATTCGTAGATATGCTTCATGAACCAGAAGATGAAGAAGTTTAATCATGCTTTTGAAAATTATTTTTCGTTTATTTTTCTGTTTTGTTGTCGGGGGCACGGTTGACGCTTTAAACGGCGGGTATCAAGGCGTTTGGGAGGAGACGTCGGCCCTTGAAGGCTGTGTGAAAGGGGCAGTTTCGGGAGCAAGTGAATCGATTGCGTCGCATTTAACTCTCTGGCGTTACAAAGTGGAAAAATTGGCGGCCAACAATCCGAGAGCCTACGACGCTCTGATGGCAGCTTGGGATTTGAAAGTAAAAACGACGCTTGCAACAGGAGCCATTTCCGCTGCGGCTGCAGCTCTTGAGACCGGCGGCGCTTCCTTGCTCGCCTACGGAGCCAGCCTTGGAACAGGCCTCGGAATAGACTGGGTTGCAAAGCTCGTTGCACAATACGGAGCGGATGTAGCGGCGGCCAACGCTGCAGCGGGAAACCCTCGGCTGTACGCATCCTTTAAAAAGACGTTTGATTTTGTCGGAGAGCAGGTTACTCGACACGGCGTCCGAGCCGGAATGAGGAGATCCGCAAGAACGCGAGCGGAAACGCAGAGACCCGCGGCCACAGCTGCTTCCCGTTCATCCGCAGCAGCAAGAACTGCGGCAACAGTAACACCGGCTCCTGCATCTGACAAACGACCACCAGCTTCAAGAGAAAGCGCGACTGGCGATCCAATTGTGAGACAAAAGCTGCTCTGGGGTAGCTATCCAAAGGTCACACAGGGAGGGCGAGAGTACGCAAGGATTGGTGATCGCTTGTACACCGAACACGCCGTTAGTAGGATGCAACCATCGTCATTAGGACGCTTCGTTAGCTCAACTGGGGCTAATACAAAGGAAGGAATGTCGATGTCTCCTACTTTTGTAGAAGATGTAATAAATCGCGGTTCACAAACAGAAGTAATAACGCCATCTGGAGTTAAAAGAGTGGTGCACTCTTTGGGAAGTGCAAAAGTTTATACAGAACAAGGTGGAACAATAGTTGTAACTGTTAATTCATTACGGGGCGGAGAATGAGTATTTACAAGGAAGTAGATCAGTTTGTTGTAAACTCATGCGAAAAATATAAAAGTGGAATAATTTCGGTTGGGGAATTAAAACATAATTTATTGAATGCGGCACAACAAATCGTATCACTGGAAGACAAGAACGATCGTTGCTTTTTACAAAATTCTGAAGCGAAAATAGATGGCAATATAGCTCTTTATTATGGTTCAGAAGGAGTAGATCATTTGTACAATATGTATGCTACAAAAGATCAATTGCTTAGTGAACTAACTATGAAAATTGTTGAAAACATTCACGAAAAATTTTCTAAGTTTACACTTGGCGAGTCTAAGGTTGTAGCGGAATAGTCTGGGAAACTTGTTGTAACAATAGCCCTGACAGCGGAGAACAGCGTAAGGTCATACCCAAATTTAGATAAAGGGTTATAGCAGCGTCGGCTGCTCATAAGCCAACAAGAAAGGTTTACTCCGAAATGGATTTTAAAGTTGGAGGACAGGCGTTTGTCGATCAAAAAAAGAAGTTTGATACCTTTTAGGGTTAGAGGATAAATAATTTAGGGGCTGACACCTGAGATTCTCAACATAACTCTCTTAGAAGCTTTTTTAAATCCTTTAAAAGCATCTTTGGATTGCCGACGTTGAACCGTCCCTCACACTCTTTTAGAAACAAGTAAAAATGCTCCT
>BNTO01000050.1 GCA_025996655.1 Alphaproteobacteria bacterium | reverse complement strand
GTTTCTGCAGCAATTCTTGGAAATAAGTAGGGGTTACTTTGCGGTGCATTTTGATTTGGCTCCAAATACGGTTGCGAACGCGTTCGTACCTATTGGCTTCTTGCCCTGCATAATGCAGGGGGATGTGAAGACTTTCAAGAACATCATCCGGCGGGAAAATCAAGGGATCCTGGAGGATTTGGGGCTCGAGGAAAGGTTTGGCGGCAGCAACCATCGTTGCCATTTTGGAATAATTGGTAATCCGTGCACTGATATCCGGCCTAAGTAAAAAATTAATAAAAACGTGAGCGTTAGCAACATGCGGCGCCCCAACGGGAATAGCGATGGCGTCAACCCAAATGTCCGCTCCCTTTTTCGGAATAATATAGCGAATGTTTCGCCCCACTTTCTTAGCGTCCTCTATGGCGCGTAAGGCCTCCCCCGACCAAGCCTGCGCAAGACACACATCTCCCGAAACCAAATCCGCCACAAAACGCGCGGAAGAAAAGCGGCGCACCTTTTTGCCAATCGCGTTCAGCTGCAGAGAAGCTGCAAACAAATCGTTTAGATCGCGGTTGTCTTGGTTCTTTCCCAAAAAGGCGAAAAAAGCGGGAAAAACGTCGACCGCCTCTTGGAGAAAACTTATCCCGTGAGGCGCCAAAATTTTGATGATGTGCGGATCGAAAAGGAGGTCGTACCCCTCTTTGGGCGTATTCGGAAGGAGGGTCTCAAGTTTATCGGCATCAAAAGCCAGGCCTGTTGTCCCCCAATAATAAGGAAGGAGGACCGTCATGTTGGGGTCAATTTTTTTCATTTTTTCCGCCAAAAAAGGCTCGAGCGGCCGAAGATTGGGCAGGCGCGCGTGGTTGATTTTCTGATAAATCCCAAGATCCAATTGGCGCGCGGCGTAGGGTGTTAACGTCGGGAAAACGACGTCGTAGCCCGAATTCGTAGCCAGCAACTTGGCTTCGAGCATTTCGTTGTTATCAAAAACGTCATAATGAACACGAATCCCCGTTTCTTTTTCAAAAAGGACCAAAACATCCTGCGGCAAAACGCCATACCAATCGTAAACGTTCACGCAGGGCGTTTTTGGGAAAGAATGAAAGATGAACCACACGCATAATGCAAGAAGGATCACGCTGCCCACTATTCCTTTGTGGATTTTGTTCACGGTACCTTTGGAAGTCGGCCTTTCCTCAGGGAAGAGTAGCAAAAAAAAAGAGGAGGGGGAATTTCCTCCTTTATGTGCAAGCTGCGTAGCAGATTCTTTTTGTAAAAAAAGTTATTCAAAATTTTTATTTTTTCTTGCTTCACAGGCAAAGCGTCCGTAGAATGAACTTATGTTGAAAACGGTTTCAACATTTATTTGAGCTAAAAGGAATAAAAAAAATGAAAAAAAGATTATTGTTTTTGGTGTGTGCGAGCTTAGGAAGCTCTGCGTTTTTAGCGCAAAATATGGAGAGTTCTTCGAGCTTTACTGAATTCCCTTTCGCCAAGAGTTTGCTGCCACAAAAGGTGACAAGAACCCTTCGAGATCCCAACATGGCAGATAGACCTGGGTCGATTTACGGTGCTGAAAGCTGCAAAACAGAGCGTGAATTGCTGGAGTGTTACATATGGCCCTATAGCAAAAGGTTCAGAATGGCTACAGAGGGCCACAAAATTCGGCTCTGCTTTTCGATGCTGGCTAGGCCTGTAGCGATCGACCAGGCTTGGGCTTTCGCGACAGAAATGCGAAATGTAGAGGCTTTTGGAAAAAGTTTGCTGGGTCAAATAACTAGCCAACTTCCCCCCCCCTCAGGCGTGGTCCCAGCTCGCACCGCGTTAACGACGATGCCAACCCTGACTTCTATGGTTATTGAAACATTAGGCACCTTCTTAGGCTTAGAGAAAGAAGAGAAAGATTTTTTGGACGAGATTTTTGCCGAATCCCTGACCAAGGGGCGGATTTGCCTGGAGACGGATTTTGATAAACGGAAAGATTTCCTTATAAAAAATGGGCTGCCAACCAACATCAACGGGTGTTACGAATACTTTAAGAACGAGATGCATGCTACCGCCGCAACAGACGCTGGATTGGTCTCTGTCATAAGCCATGAGTTAGGGCATGCCTTTGCTCATAATTTTCTTGACTGCGGCGACAAAGACGAAGTCTTCTCTATGTTTTTTCAGCTTACTTCTTTTTATATTTGTATCCAAGACAAGCTTATCTCGAAGGGCGAGGCAATGAGTCTTTTGGACAACTTTATGACCACGATGTTGATAGAAGTTGGGGTTTTTAATCGATGCGAGGAAATGTCGACCGCTACTGTGCCAGAAGCAAAAAGCGTGGAGGAAGGAAAAGCGACAGAGGGACGAACAAAGGAGGGGTCGGGCAAGGAAACGGAGGCTGTGGATGTCTTAAACATTTTTGGTTTTGGAAATATTCCTACGGAAAACCAAGCTTGTTGTAAGCGACTCATTACAGAATCTCTCGAGAACAACGTCCATTATGGTTTTTCGACAATTCTTGCTTTAAGAGTCCTGCACAAGTTTGTCGAATCTGGCTCTCATAACATTTTGGATGCTGCTACAGAGATAAGAAACGTGTCAGCGGACGCGCGTATGTGGCAGGAATACTTTTCTGAGTCAAATATAAAGGAGAGCGTGACGTGGCTGTACGAGCTCGTTACTAAAATGGAGTGAAAAAAGGACGACCCCAGTCATAGCCTAGTAAGAAGGGACCTCGCAGCGTAGAACACTGCGAGGCGTCCTTTTTTAAGGGATGCGGCAACGCCGCCCCGCCTCAACCCTTCAGACCGCGTTACATTTTCTCCCAATTTTTGTACAATGAGGCATCGTCTTATTCCGCAAGAGGGTGTTTTGAAACCCAATAGTCGTAATTTTCTTATTTGGGCGCTGGTCTTAGGCGGGATTTTTGCGGGCGTTCATCTCCTCACACGCCAAGAAAATAAGCTAAACGAAAACCGCATTCCTTACTCTCAATTCGTTCAATCCGTCCGCTCAGGGAAAGTGGCAGAGGTCCGCATTCAGGGCCCCGACATTTTCGGGAAAACAAGGCGCGGCGAAAATTTTGTAACGTACGCGCCGTTTTCCCCTACGCTTATTCAAGATTTGCTTGATAACGATGTTGTCATTGATGTCCAGCCCAAAGAGCAAGAATTTTCTTTTTGGCAATTCATCCTGCCGTGGCTCCCTATTCTCCTCCTCTGTTCTCTAATTTTTTATTCGATGCGCCAGTTTCAGTCGAATGGGAGCAAGGCGATGGGCTTTGGGAAATCCAACGCGAAAAAAGCGGATGACAAAAGGGTCAAAATCACGTTTGATGACGTTGCGGGCGTCGATGAGGCGAAGGAAGAGCTTCAGGAAATTGTTTCTTTTTTAAAAGACCCGCAAAAATTTCAGCGCCTCGGCGGGAAAATTCCCAAAGGTCTTTTGCTTGTCGGGCCTCCAGGGACGGGCAAAACGTTGTTGGCTAAGGCAATCGCCGGAGAGTCGGGCGTTCCTTTTTTTAGCATGGCGGGCTCGGGTTTTGTTGAAATGTTTGTGGGCGTGGGCGCCAGTCGCGTGCGTGATTTGTTTGGACAAGCAAAAAAAAACAGTCCTTGTATTATTTTTATTGACGAAATTGATGCTGTGGGACGGCGTCGCAGCACAGGGTTTGGGAATGATGAGCGGGAACAGACCCTCAACCAACTGTTAGTCGAAATGGACGGTTTTGAAAATTCTCTAACCATTATTGTTATTGCTGCCACCAATCGGCCAGACGTTTTGGACCATGCTTTGCTACGGCCGGGGCGTTTTGATCGCCGCGTTGTTGTGCCCAATCCCGATATCAAAGGTCGCGAAAAAATTTTGGCGGTGCATTTGAAAAATGTCCCCCTAGCTCCTCATGTGGCCCTTGAAATTTTGGCACGGGGGACGCCAGGGTTTTCCGGGGCGGATTTGGCGAATTTAGTCAATGAAGCGGCTTTGCTGGCTGCACGAAATGGAAAATTGGCCGTCAGCATGAAAGACCTTGAAGAAGCCAAAGATAAAGTCATGATGGGAGCCGAGCGGCGCTCTATGGTTTTGACGGACGAATCCAAAAAAATGACGGCGTATCACGAGGCTGGGCATGCTGTCGTTTCTTTTTTCACGCCTGGGGCCGACCCGCTCCACAAGGCGACGATTATTCCGAGGGGGGAAGCGCTTGGAATGGTGGTGAGTCTTCCCGAGGGCGACCAGACATCCTTAACGTATGAGTCCCTTATTGCAGGGATGACGATGTCCATGGGAGGGCGCATTGCCGAGGAAATGATTTTTGGGCCCACGAAAATAACGACGGGCGCCTCCTCGGATATTCGTTCCGCTACAAATTTGGCGCGGCGCATGGTCATGGACTGGGGAATGAGCGAGCGCTTAGGTGTTCAAACGTGTTTCGTCGGCGATTATTACGAAACGAAAGAATTTTCGGAAGCCACATCCCAAATTATTGACGAAGAAGTCCGGAAACTTTTGGACCGCTGCTACAAAAAAGCTGAAGCCGTCTTGACGGAACATCGGGCCCAATTGGACGCGCTGGCTAACGCGATGCTCGAGCGAGAAACGCTGACAGGCGAGGAAATCCGCCTTGTGTGCGAGGGGAAGGCTTTGCCTCCGTTTAAACTTTTTAAGGACGAGTCCGAGGACGCTCCAGGTCTTCCCAACGTGGTCCGCGACCTTCCTAAGCCAAAGCGGAGAAGGAAAAGTGGAGAGCCAAAACCAGAAAATAAGGGAACCGCAAAACCTAAGAGAAAGAAAAAGGATGGGGAGAAAAAGTAATAAACGCGATGCAACTTCCAAACCCAAAAACGTCTTCCCCCCCCCCTTCTGCGGCTAAAAACAGACAAAACGCTACAAATCGGAAAGATTTTCTTGCGGAGCTTCCTTCATCACATTATGATTCCATTTTCCCGAAGCGTAGCGCAGCACATAAAGGAGACAAATCAAACAAATATTTAAAGCGCTTAAGCCCCAACTAATGATTGTTCTCATACTTCCTGTAGAACTTAAAATCAAAACCGGAATAATAACGGAAAAAAGAAGGCACGTTAAGCGAAGAAACGTTACAAAACGCGTGTCGCCCCCTGCGTTTAAAATGCCCACGAGGCCTCCCAAAGAAAAAGACATAACGGAAAACCCAATCCACTGAAGAAAAAGGGTTTCTTTGCAATGAGGAAGGGCCGTTAGGACGGGGATATTAAAGCAAGCTTTCAAAATTTCGGGAGCAAACGTTTGGAAATAAAGATAGGACAAAGCCGCTATGCCTAGCGTAATTTTGGCCACAGATTTTAAAAGAACGGGAATATTTTTTTCTTTTCTTGCGCCAATACAATTTGCCGCGAGCGCCGTTACCCCCTTTTGCAAGCCCTCGACAATAAAAAAAGCAAAAGTCCAAATGGAGAGGCACACGTAGTTAACCCTGACTTCCTCCGAAGAAACTTCGGCGAGTGCGTTGGTTACAACAACCCACATACTCATATCCACGAAAATAGCAAAAGAATAAGGCGCACCTAGGAAAATATTTTTTTTAAGAATAGCCTTATTCATCCTGAACGTTCGTGTGTTATAAAAATTATTATTTTTCCTATTGAAGAAAAAACTTGCAAGAACAAGCAAACTTATAAGTGTTCCTAAAAGGGTTCCCGTCGCCGCGCCCAAAGCGCCCATGGGTTCTAAGACGGACGGAATCCCAAAAATAAAGACCCAATTTAAGAAAGCATTAAAAATGTTGCCAATAATAACGCTGAGTAAAATCACTTTAGGGCGACGCGTTCCCACAAAGAAAGCCGCGAAGGAGGCGTGCATCACTTGAAAGGGAATTGTGCCTAAGCCCAGCAAAAGGCATGGATACGTCCCCTCGTACATCGACGACGGAAGGATCTGATGCCGAAAGGACATGAGAATAGGCGCTAACAAAATTTCCACAAGACAAACAAAAACGGCAATTTGTATCGTAGGAGCTGACGTTTCCTTCCATTGGTGCGCGCCGTTCAATTGCCCAACAAAAACCTCGGACAAAGACGCGAAACATAAAAGGGGAAGCAAAAGAGTGTTGTAAATTTGCTGAGAAAGAAGGGCGTAATTAAGCGCCATAGGCGAATAATGAGAAAGCAAAATCCGGTCCACAAACTGCATGAGAGCCCCGGAAAAAATGGACGCCATCATGGGCAAAGACGCGGCGAGCACGTTCTTCACGGAACAACTTAGGTCTTTTTGCTTTTCCTCAAGAAAATTCACAATATCCTTTTTTCTATGACTTTCTAAAAGTATAGCAAAGCCACTATAATTTTACGAATTTCATAAAAAGGAAAGAAAATTTTTAGTCTGCCACTCTACGCAATCCACTAAAAATATTGGATTTTTTCCAACCATGCGGCTCAACAAAGATGTTGCTCCCCACCCACCCTGTTATTAGGGTATCACATAACAATAGATACCGTGTTTAGAGTCAAATCTTTTTTTTAAGAAGGATACTTCACTTACGCGATCTCTCTTTTAAAAGCTAAATGTGCCTTAAAGTCTTGTTGCGCTTTGCGCATACCAAAAAAGATGTGCATCATCTTCCTCATAACGGCGCAGATGA
>BNTO01000049.1 GCA_025996655.1 Alphaproteobacteria bacterium | reverse complement strand
AAATATTCCTTATAAGATTCATCGTATCCTGACGATAACGGTGCGCAGTTCACAAACAAACAGTTTAAAGGCAAAAAAGAACACGAATTTGATACCATTGGCAGAGAGAATGAGATCCTTCATAAGCGCGGCGCCTGCCTCAGTATTCACCACTTTTTTGACAGGACACCCCATATTGATATCCAAAAAATCAGCCCCAAGTTGCTCATTAAAACGCGCAGCCTCGGCCATAATATTCGGATCATACCCTACCAGTTGAACAGAAACAGGGCCCGCCTCCCTTTGCGCCTCAAAAAAATGTAAGCGCTGACGAATTTTTTCGTGTTTCATCGCCTCAAGAACGGCACGGCTCGCGATCATTTCCGAAACGACCAATCCTGCACCAAAATTTTTTACCGTTTTGCGAAAAGGAAAATCCGTAATCCCCGCCATAGGCGCAAGAAGGACGGGGGAAGAAAGGGAAACGGAGCCTATTTTCACAAAAGGGAGTGGAAAAATTTTGAAAGGGCCTGAGTTTTTCTAGCAAAAAACAGGAGGGAAAAGAAGGTCGTTAAAGGCCAGGGCTTTTGCTTAGCAATATTCAAAGTATTTCCGCTCCGTTTTGCAAGCGTGATATCTTCACTACCCCCTGCTAGGCCTCCGTGGTTGTGTCGGGTATACAAGAGTGTTTGGGGACTCGGAACTTTTTGTTTCATTCGGCACTGTATAGTACATCGACCCATCGCATCCTATCCACAACGTCCCGCATCCTTCAGGTATATAACCTTCGACGAATCCCCTGAATTCTCTGTACTTTGCCTTGCCTTCTTCGTTGGTGTGCTTACGCAAATCCCTCCTTAGGTATCCGTTTCCCTGCCATATATTCGCCCTTCCTCCGCCGCACTCGAAACCTATAGGCTCCATTCCCAGTCCCGGTTCCTCTTTTTCCCAAAATTCGCGCAGTGTTTCTCTCGCTCCGGGTTTCAATCTAGCCCTCTTAACGGTATGCCCCGCATATGCTCGCTCCTGTATAGCTTTTTTTTCCGCGCTTTCAGAAAACTCTGGAAAAGTTCCGTAATCTTGCGCGGCATATGTTTCGAACAGTTCTCCGACTTTTAATCCGAACTTGTCTTTAATATCAAGCAAGTCACGGGCAATGCCCAAGACAGCGTCTGTGATGTCGGTAGGCGACCCGACCCGAGCTTTATGGGCAACGTATCCTAGCGAATTTGTGATTCCGAATGCTTGCCTTCTGAATGCCTTCAATTTATAGGTGTCAACAACCATTCTTGATGAGGGGTGGCCCTTTCTGTCTAAAGCCACGGTCTCGAGCAGTTTCCTTATGTCTACGTTTAAGAATTGGTGACATAAAGCTAAATCGCGAAACGCGCGCCATACATCTGCTGTTATATCGGCGACCGGCTTGGCTTGCTGTTATCAGCCGCGCTTTCAAGAAAGCAACCAGGGTGGTTCCTACAAAATTCTAGCAAATCCGGCGTGGGCACGAGGATTCGTCCCTCTTCTTCCCTTTGGTTCGCTTCGTTCTTCTCTACGGCATTTTTTGATGAATGTGCTCCCGGAAGAAAGACAAGTCCCAGGGAAAGACAATAAACATATTTTTTCATAAACATAATAACTCCTTTTAAAATAATGTACCTTGACAACTATCTACACTTCTAGGATATCATAGGATACCAATAAAAAAAGTTTTTTGCAAGTTTTTGCAAAAACTTGTCAATGCCATTAAGAAATGTCCGGGTTGGATCGTTCCCATGAATCCCAATCGGCGCGTTAGAGGGCCGGGAGTGATGGGCCTGATGCGGCCGGTAGGACTTTGCGCGAATCAAGCTCTCAACAAGCGCATGGGCCCCCTTTGAATCCGTCCTAGGAGTCAAGTTTTCCCTTGCAAAAAAAAACAAAGCTCCTGACGCGGAAAGCCTTGGCAGCCTTAAGAAAAAAGCAAGGAGCAACGCTTCTCTTTAAGGCCTTTATGCATTATGATGCAAAAGGTTATACGCGCAAAGTCAAACGAAAAAATGGAAGTCCTTAACCTGAATATTACGCCTTTAGCGTTGGACAAAATACACGAATTTTTAGAACAGAGGCAGCCCCTCCCTTTAGGAATCCGTATTTTTGTTTATCAAGATCTCAACGGCATAAGCCACAGCCTCAGTTTTACCGATGAAGTTTCTTCTTCCGACACCGTCTTTGACATAGACGGCATTACTTTTGTAACAGACGCTCATTCCGCCCCGTTTCTTGCCAACATGATTTTGGATTTTATGACGGTGGGGGAATCCAGTGGTTTTGTCTTCCAAAACGATTGTGCCTCGGCAAGCCGGAGTTGCCTGAATTGTAAGGGGGCGTGCCATGCGCGAAGAGTGCAATAAACTCGCCCCTTTTTTTAAGAATGAAGAGGCGGAACAGGCCGATTCTTTCGTTTTTTTTCAAATAGCGCCTACGTTTCAGCTTGACGAAAATCTTTTGAGGAAACGTTACTTTGAAAAATGTCTTCAGTTTCGAGATTGCCCCTCAAAGCTCGCCGAAACGCATGAACACTACAGGTGTTTGAAAGATGCGTCGACGCGCCTCGATCTTTTAAATCTTTCTGTGCAAAAGGGCAAGAATGAAGAGGTAGCGCACGAGGGCGCTTTTGGCCTTCCTGAAGAGATTCAACAGCTTCATACGGAATTGTTGGATGTAACGCCCGAAAATTGCGCGGATTTTATAGCAAAAATTGAGGGGCTCAAAGTCTCCTTGGCCGAAAAAATTCAGGCCGCGTATGAAAATCAACAGAATTGGGCGCCTTTCCTATCTCAGTGGCGTTATTATGAAAAATTTTTGGCTACGGCCGCCCAGAAGAAGCTGAAAGAGGGAACATAAATATTGGAACCAAAGGCCTTAGCCGGGATTCAACAAATCCATTTTGCGAATATGCGTCCCCGAAAAATCGACAAATTGCTCCGCCTTTGTTTTTTCGCTAGAATGAAATGTTTGGGAAGAAAGAAAAAACAAAACAAAGCTGCATGAAAAAAACACCGCCGCCTTCCGGTCCGCACCAAAACACAAAAGCTCCGCAAGAAAGCGTTTTTGATGAGTTTCTCAATGACATCGAAAATGATATGCGCTTGGAAAAATACCAAAAATTGTGGGCAACTTACGGAAAGGGGCTAACAGCGGCTCTCACGATTTTGTTGACGGCAGCGGTTGTTTTTGGCCTTTGGAACCGCTACGAAAACGGCAAGCGCGAAGAAATTGCGAGCCATTTTCTTCAAGCTCAAGGGCTCATGCTTGAGGGCCGCGCGCAAGAGGCGCTGTCGCATATGAAAGTTTTAAGCGAAGCAGGTAGCAAGAACTATCAAATCCTCGCTCAATTATCGAAGGCTGCGCTTCTGGAAAAAACAGATTTTGAAAACTCTGTGTCCGAAATCCAAACCCTTTATAAAGGAATTTTTGAGCGTTCTGCTCCTGCCTATTTCAAAGAGTTGGCTGCTTTTTTGTATGCAAATTCTGTTTTGCGCCAGTTTCGCCTTAAAGAAATGGACCAAAAGACTGCTGACGACCTTTTCGCTTTACTTGAAAAATATCGTGGGAAAAATGAAGAGGGGATAGCGCTCCTCATGACGGAGCTGAAAGGCCTTCTTTGGTTTAAAGTGGGCAACAACACGAAGGCCCGCGGAGAATTTGATAAAATTTGTAAAAACGCAAAGACACCACCGTCTATGTACGTACGTGCAAGTATTACTATACAAGCCATCCAAGATCGAGGCTAATAGGACGAATGCAAAAGCAGCACATAGTAGCACGTGCGGACACGATTCAGGACGTTCGCCGCCTTGCCGATGATTTTTGTCAGCATCACTATCAAAATGTTCTTATCGTTTTGGACCTCGATTTAACGCTTGTCAAGCCTATTCATCCTGCTGTTTCCTTTGCTTCTTTGGAAAAATACAGGGAAACGTTTGAAGATCTGATAAAAGATTTTTCCAACGAACAGACCGACGAGTTGTTCAATATCGCGCTTGGCGGAGCGCCGATTATGGGTATGGAGCCTGAAACTTTGGAAACTTTTCACTATTTTTCTGCGGCGGGCGCGAATTTATTAGGGTTGACAGCGTCTCTTTCCGGGCGGCTCTTTTATCATGAAAGGTTTGAGACGTTTCGCCTTCAACAGTGCGCGGCGCTTGGGTTTCAGTTCCCTCATATTTGTTCTTCTCCTGATTTTTCTCTTGACCTTCCTCCCTTTCGCGGGAACAAACCTGTTTATTATCACGGCATCATTTTTGCCAATGGCGTCCGCCATGCTACAACAAAAGGGGATGTTTTAACGTTTTTCCTAGAAAAAGAAGGAATGACACCAGAGAAAATTATTTTTGTGGATGATATCAAGGAAAATGTGGACTCAGTGTCAGAGCGGCTTAGCCAAAAATATGCGGCACTTCCTCATCTCTCCCTTGAATACACACGCTGTCAAGCAGATCCCTACATTTCCTCCGAAAAAGATTTTGAAAATTATTGGCGGCATTATGCTGCTCTGATTGAGCCGGTTGCGAAAAAAAATTAGTTTTAAGCCCCCTCTTTTTCGGGCTCTATACGCAATCCGCTAAAAATATTGGACTTTTTCCAAACATGCGGAGCAACAAAGAGGTTGCTCCCCACCCACCCATTCAAAATAGAACAAAATAGTTAAAGGATAATGAATAAAATATAATTTAGCAATATTTATATTTTGTTTACAATTATTTGACGTTTTTCTGCTACCCTATGAGGGTGGGTGGGGAGCAACCTCTTTATTGCTCCACATGTTGGAAAAAGTCCAATATTTTTAGTGGATTGCGTATAGCTGCTTACTCCTGCCTTAGGGCGCTAAAGCTTATTTTCCCTTTCCCCCTCTTTTCTTAGGACTTTTGCGTAAGTATTGTTCAACAGACACCATAGACTTTTGATAGAGCGGCTTTTGTTTCACTTCCACAAAAGAAACGCTTTTTTTTGTAGGAGAAGAACGCCCATGCTGCTCCTCTTGATTCAAAAGATGAACTTTCATAGAAACCGGCGTTAAATTTTCATAGCCGGACCTCTGCCCAATTTCCTGACGATAAATATCTTCCCACGTCCGTTTTTGCGAATTTTGTCCACCGCCACGCCCATAGTGCTTTAAATACATGGCCAGAGCATGGCTTTCCTTAGGCAAAGCCTGCACGCGAACTTTACAAATTCCGCGCTGATACATGCCTAACTCTTTCGCCGCAGACGCCGACAAATCAATAATACGCTTATACTTAAAAGGCCCGCGATCATCAATCAAAACAACGACGTGCTTGCCATTTTCCAAATTCGTAACGCGAACAATGCTGGGGAGGGGCAGCGTTTTGTGTGCGGCCGTCATAGCGTATTGGTTGTAAATTTCACCCTGCGCTTTTTTGCCGCCATGAAAATTGGGGCCGTACCAGGAGGCGAGACCCTCTTTATCATAATCATAATGTTGTTGCGGGTAGTGCCACTCGCCGCGCTCATGGTAGGGCCGACTGGAACGCGAAACACCTTCAACGGGATGACGAGGCCCTAAAGAACAGCGCGTCAAAAGGAGAAGGCTCGCCAAAGGAAAGAATCTTAAAAACTTGCGAAAAGGAGAGAAAAAAGAGGGAAGAGCACGCTTTCCTTGACAGGAAAGGAGGAGCGGCGCTTGAAGAGAGCGGCCCCACGCACAGAAACAATTCTCACTTTTCGACAATTTTTTTTTAAGCATAGCGTCTTTCCTTTCCACGAATTTTTAATTTAAGGGAGAATCTCTACGACGGTTCCAATCAAACTTCCTTTGAAAATTTCATCCATTTCCTCATCGGTAACGCCAACACAGCCTTTCGTCCAGTCGCTCTTGATGTGGTCTTTTCCTAAGGGTTTAACACTGTACCTTAAACCGTGGATACAAATATTTCCTCCTGGATTTTTCCCTCGTTTCTCGGCTTTCAGGCGCTGGTCTTTATTGGGATAGGAAAGCCGAACCGCCTTGTAACCATTTTTAGCGGCCGGTTCTTTATAATCAATGGTGTAGGTTCCTTCGGGCGTCTTCCCGTCGCCTTCCTCTTCTTTGGGGCCGGTCGGCGTAAACCCAAGCGCACAGCGGTATTGCTTAAGAAGTTCCCCGTTTTGATAAGTTTCTACAAGCCTGTTGCTCTTACGAACGATGATTTTATCGATTCTTATAGAGCCTTGAACAGATTTTTGGATGGGTTGTTGAACATTTTTATGGGGAGCTTCCGGCTTTGAGACTCCGGATTGAGGCGCCGCACCTTTTGGGGGAACTTCTGAGTTCCGGGCGCTCCCTTCTTTAGGCATCTCTGCGTTTTTGGTCATCATTTCTTTAGGACTTTCCCTATTTTTTGTAACGGCTTCTCTACCGGATTGTACCGAATTTTTTTGAAGCTTTCGCGCAAAAGGTGCTCCCACAAGAAACAAAGCAAGAAATAAAAAGCGAAACATCTTCATTCTTGAACAAAAACCCTAACAGACTTAAGGATACCGCCAAACCAACGAAAAAGCAATTTTTCCGAGTCAGAAAACTTGTAGCAAAGGGCTTTTTAATTTTCAAAAGGGTTTCGCCTGTTGTGCTATAAAGAAAGAGTCTCCTCTGATCTCCACTATTT